>JBEGVJ010000069.1:0-12933 GCA_041178465.1 Nitrospirota bacterium | reverse complement strand
CGCGTGTTGCCGATTCAGGAGGCCAGGGCCTGGGCGACGTTCGGACTGAAATTGATTTCGCAGAATAGTTTCGGCAAGACGGACTATTTCGGGACCATCGAATTTCTCCGCACCAGCCCGCTCATCCTCGGCGATCTCGACGATCAATCGGTGCGGGCCAAGGTCATCACGGTCGGATCGTTGCTGGCTGAACATGATCCTGGAGCCGGCATTGCCTGGTTATCGGAGTCGCCTCGTCTGTTGCGTGTCGTGCCGAATGAGGGATGGCGCCTGAAAGTCTTGCAGTATGGCGCCTTGTTGGCCGAGCGTGATGCGGAAACGGCGCTGGCCTATTTGCGGCGCGCGCCTGAGTTGGTGAGCGTGATCGGCGAGTCTGCGGAGGCCACGGCCCGCTTCGAGGCCTGGTTCACGGCCGGGATGGAAGTCCTGGCCTACAGTGTCGAAGGAGCCAGGGCCTACTTTGCCTTGGAGTCGCAGAAGGCGCTGACGTCGGTGGAAACGGCCTTAAGCGGTGTACCGCTCAGGCAAGTGGCACGTACGGTGAAGCTCTTCGTGCAGGGGCTCTGTGGAACAGATCTGACGATTCAGGCGCTCCCCGATTCGCTGAGCCAGGAAACTGCTGCCCGGGCTACGGTGAGCCAGGACGGGCGGACCATTTCGCTGCCATCGCTCCTCCGCCGCTATCCCACGGCCGAGGAAAATATGCGCTTATATCTGGTGATGGCGGCACACGAAGCGGGGCATGTGGAGTTCGGGACCTACCATTTGACCCTTGAGCCGCTCACGGATTTGGTGGTGGCCTTGCGTCAGAGGTATGGCCGGGTGAAACAGGCGGCTCCGGACAGTTTGGCATCGTTGTTTCGTTTCTATCCCCATCCGGGCCTGATTCAGGATTTGTGGATGCTCCTCGAGGATGCGCGGGTGGAGTTTCTGTTACAGGAGGAGTATCCGGGACTTCAGCGGGATCTCCAGCAATTGGCGCGGGAGGCGATCGAGACCAGGTCGCTGACCCACGGGTTGACGGTCAAGGAACTCGTCGTCGATCAGCTGCTCCAGTTGTCGGCCGCTGCGTCGCAGCCTGTCGCCATTCATGAAGCCATCAAGGCCGAGATTGCCATCCTGTGGCCGCTGTGCCGGACGATTCTAGTCCCCACTGCGACGGCGGAAGGGGCGGTGCGTCTCGCCCATACGCTCTATCTGCGGCTTGAAGAGCTGTTGGCCCCGAAGGGGGCGATGATCCAGGGAGCGCAGCCCGATGATGCGTCAGAGGAACTGGGCGTGGGCCCCTCCGCGTCTGAGGAGACCGGTGAGGACTATCGCCCCGTGACCAACTGGGTTTATCGTGGGGCGATGAATCCCGAGTTCATCAGGCAGAATGCGCAGGATGGACGGTCCCAGGACGAGCAACCACAGTCGGAAGCGATTCAACGCATGGCGAGTGCGGCGGGCGGATCGCAGGAAGCCTCGTCGCAGGGGCAGCAGCATCGAGGGGGCACGCGCACGGAAACGGAAGGCGACCGGCTTGCCGGGGGGCGGCAGTTGCCCTCCCAGGTGGAAGAACTCTTGGCCGTGAAGGTCGAGCAGCCGGCGCCGGTCGATCAGGCAGGGCCGGGCGATCGTGTGGTGCGCTATCCGGAATGGGATCAAGGGATCGACGACTACCGCCTCAACTGGTGCCGCGTCGTCGAACGGGCGGCGGAGGAGGGGAGCGGAGATATCGTGGGCGCCACGTTGAGCGCGCATGGGAGCGAGGTCACGGCCCTTCGACGGTTCTTTGAAAGTTTGCGGCCTCCGGGGTTGCGGCGCGTGCCGGGCCAAGCGGACGGTGACGAACTCGATGTAGATGCGGCGGTGCGGATGTGCGCGGAGCGGGCGGCGGGGGCAGACCTGTCGGACCGGATCTACGTCAGGCGGGAGAGAAAAGAGCGGGATGTGGCAGCCGCGTTTCTGGTCGATGTGAGCGGATCGACCAGCCGCCAGTTGGAGAGCGGCCGTCGCGTGATCGATCTGGAGAAAGAGGGGCTGGTGCTCTTGTGTGAAGCGCTGGAGGCGGTCGGAGACCAATATGCGCTGTACGGTTATTCTGGCCAGGGCCGCGGGCAAGTGGATTTTCTGGTGATCAAGGATTTCGACGACCGGCTGGGCGGGAAGGCCGCGCAGCGGTTGGGCGGACTGGTTCCCAAACAGCAAAACCGCGATGGGGCTGCCATTCGCCATGCCACGGCTAAATTGCTGGAACGGGAGGCACGGACGAGACTGCTCGTCCTCATGAGCGATGGGCGCCCGCTCGATGACGGCTATAAAGACGAGTATTCGCTGGAAGATACGAAGGCTGCGTTACGAGAGGCCAGGCAACGGGGGGTGCATCCGTTTTGCATCACGATCGACCGGGAGGCTGACGACTATGTCCGGAGAATGTACGGAGACGTGCAGTTCGCGGTCATCGATCATCTTGAAGCCTTGCCGAAGCGATTGCCGAAGATCTATCAACGATTGACGACCTAGCAGGATGACAGGATTAAGGGCAGAGAGGATCTATGGCCAACGAAACTGACCGACCGACCGTACCGCCCTGGCTCCACAAGCTGTTTACAGGGAATCAGTATCCCTATGTCCGCCGTCTGGCGAAGTTTGCGCAGCCGACCAAGCCGGGCGAAGATCGCCCGGAGCCGACGAAGGAAATGATCGAAGCCAAATTCTGGGAGGTCTATCCCCGTTGCTGGGCCAAGCTTCTTCAGGAGGTCAAAGTGGGGATGATCGTGGTATTCCACGATCTCGGCGAGTACCCGGCGGGAGGGTATCAGGAGTTGGTCGATGATCCGGATGCTTTTCTGGCCAAGACCTATGGCAAGAAGAAGATCAAAGTAAATTTTTATGATGGGGAGAATTTCGTCTGCACGATCAATTTTAAAGTGGCGGGCTGGACGGAACACGAAGGGGGGCACTGACTGGTTCGGCGCATCCTTTGTGCTCGCGCACCGCGCACGCCGGATCAATCGAATGTCTCAATGGAGGGCGGTGCTCGGTGCATGTACAGTAAACGATGCACCGAACCAGTCAGTGGGGCTGAGCAGGAGGTGAGGTGAGGCGTAAGGGAATTTTACGTTTCACGTTTCACGATTCACGTCTGACGAGGAGTAGTTGAAATGGGGAGACCGAAGATTACGGTGGTGGGCGCGGGGAATGTCGGAGGCACGACGGCGCAGCGGCTGGCGGAGAAGGACGAGTACGAGGTGGTGCTTGTCGATATCGTGGAGGGAGTTCCTCAAGGCAAGGCGCTCGATATCACACAGGCCGGACCAGTCTGCGGTTACAGCACCCGTGTGGTGGGTACCAACAGCTATGAGGAAACGGCCGGCTCGTCGGTGGCGGTGATCACCTCTGGAATTCCTCGCAAGCCTGGGATGAGCCGCGACGAGTTGTTGGCCACGAATGCAAAGATTGTGAAGTCGGTCGTTTCGGAGTTAGTGTCTCGCTCACCGAACGTCATTCTGATTCTTGTCACGAACCCATTGGATGCCATGGTCCATGTGGCGTGCCTGGTGAGCGGACTGCCGAAATCACGGGTTTTGGGCATGGCGGGTGTGCTCGACTCCGCCCGCATGCGGGCGTTCATCGCAACTGAATTGAATGTGCCGGGGCCCGACGTGGATGCGATGGTGCTGGGGGGGCATGGGGACACGATGGTGCCGCTGTCGCGCTACACGACGGTGAAGGGAAGGCCTGTTTCGGAGCTGATGCCGAAGGACCGGCTGGATGGGATTGTGAAGCGCACACGTGAAGGGGGCGCTGAAATCGTGAGCCTCTTGAAGACGGGCAGTGCGTTCTATGCACCGTCGGCCTCGGTGGTCGATATGGTCGAGGCGATTATGAAGGATCAGAAGCGGGTGTTGCCCTGTGCGGTGCTCTGCGAGGGCGAGTATGGATTACAGCGTGTCGTCGTCGGTGTGCCGGTCAAGTTGGGTCGTAACGGGGCGGAAGAGGTCGTCGAATATGAGTTGACGGCAGAGGAGCAGTCGGGGCTGGCGAACTCCGCTCGTGCAGTGCGCGAACTCTGTGCGACAGTCGATCGGTTGATGGCTTCAAGCTAAGGCTCGGGGCAAAGGGCAATAGGTGATGGGTTCAGACTCTGGAAAGAATGCACGGCCCATTGCCTCTGGCCTCGCATCTCTTGCCTTGCATCATCGCTTGACAGGAGAAGCGGGCCTACAGTACAGAATGCACCGTGGCAGTTCACTGAATAAGGAGATGCAATGAAATTTCTTGAGAATCCAATGCAGACGATTGGCGCAGGGTTCGCGCTCGCAGCAGTGTTGATCATGGGATATCTCGGCATGGCCGGTATTGGGGTCGGTGAGGCCGACTGGGCTGGCCTGTTGTTGCGCTGGGTCCACTTTTTGGCTGGCATCACCTGGATCGGGTTGCTGTATTTCTTCAACCTGATCAATGCGGCGTTTATGAAGAGCTTGGATGGCCCCACGAAGAATATTGTGATTCCCAAGTTGATGCCTGCCGCGTTGAACTGGTTTCGTCATGGCGCGACGGTCACGGTGCTGGCCGGGATTGCGTTGTACTTCTATCAGTACTCCAAAGGTGGAACCGGCGCAATCGCGCTGGGAATCGGCGGGCTCTTGGGCATTATCATGATGGCCAACGTCCATGCGGTCATTTGGCCGAATCAAAAGAAGATCATCGCGGCGGTGACTGCCGCAGCCCAGGGAACTCCGGCGCCGGCGGAAATGGCCCAGTGGGGCCGGACCGCGCTCCTCGCTTCGCGGGTCAACTTTATGTTGTCGATTCCCATGCTGTTATTCATGGGGGCCGGTAGCCACATCAAGTAAGATTCCGTATCGCCGTCGGCGGGAAATCCCGCCGACGGTCAGTTCCCCGTTCTCTCTTTCAGCTGTCCGTCTTTCTGTGACCTGCCCAGATGGCCCATTTGCCTAGCTTCATATGGGGCAGTGGCCCTAAGTCGTTGAGATTCAGGCCTATTATAGACTCATTGCCTTGACGAATACCGGCCAGGCATCTTATAGTGACGCTCCGCACTGTGAGCCAAACTGGCAAGGAAGGGCGCATGACGACTGCGACTGATCCACGAGTTCTCCAACCGCTTGATGGCGATCCCTGGGATATCGAGGCGTATTTAAGGATCGGGGGCTACGAGGCCTGGAAGAAGTGCGTCAAAGAGCTGAGTGCGAACGATATCGTCAATGAACTGAAGAAAGCCGGGCTTCGCGGCCGCGGAGGCGCGGGCTTTCCCACCGGCATCAAGTGGGAAAAGGTCCTCAACCACCGGGTGAAAGAACATTACTTCGTTTGCAATGCTGGTGAACACGAGCCGGGCACGTTTAAAGACCGCTACATGCTCAAGCATGCGCCCCACCAGCTCATTGAGGGCTGCCTCATCGGGGCCTATACGGTGCAAGCCAAGGCGGCCTTCATCTATCTGAATCATGAGTATCAGGAAGAACGAGAGAATCTGAAGAAGGCCCTGGCGCAGGCGAAGGAGCGTGGATTTCTGGGCAAGAATGCCATGGGCAGCGGGATGGACATCGACCTGCAAATTTTCGATGGCTATGGGAGTTACGTAGCCGGTGAAGAGACGGCGATGCTCGAATCGATGCAAGGGCGCCCGGCGATGCCGCGACAGAAGCCGCCGTTTTATCCGACGGATTTCGGCCTCTACGGGAAGCCGACCCTCGTCAACAATGTCGAAACTTTGTGTAACATTCCGAGGATCATGCAGAAGGGCGCGGCCTGGTTCACGCAGGTCGGTACGGAAAAGTGCCCCGGCACGATGATGTTCTCCCTCAGCGGCGCCATTAACAAGCCTGGCGTGTACGAGCGGCCGATGGGGATCACGATCCGGGAGCTCATTGAGACATGCGGCGGTGGTGTGCCGGGCGGGCGCAAAATCAAGGCGGTGTTTCCAGGTGGACCGGCGTTTCCGATGGTCACAGCTGATCAGCTCGACCTGACGATGGATTTTGATTCCTTGAAGAAAGCCGGCACCGGACTCGGCTCAGCCGGCATGATCGTGGTCGATGACGCGACCTGTATGGTGGCGAAGACCCTGCATTTTTCGAACTTCTTCAAGGGCGAGAGTTGCGGACAGTGCCCCCCTTGTCGAATGGGGACGATCAATCTCGCAGCACTGATGACCAAGATCGAGCAGGGAGAGGGGACGGAAAAAGATATGGATAGCCTTCTCCAGCTCTGTGGGTTTGTGAAGGGGACAGGCTACTGCACGTTGGTGACGGGTGCCGCGGTGCTGGTCCAGAGCAGCATGAAATTGTTCCGTCACGAGTTCGAGGAACATATCCGGTTGCAGCGCTGCCCCTATCAGCCGGTGGCGGCCGGTGCCGCAGCGCATTGAGAGGGATTCGCGATGCCGCGTGTGACGTTTCTCCATCCGCAGGGCAAGAGCGGGGAGGTTGAGGCCAATACGTCCTTGCTGGAGGCGTCGAAGGTGCTTGGGTTTGTGTTGAATAACGATTGTGGTGGGAACGCCTCCTGCACCACCTGTCGGGTTGAAGTGCAGAGCGGCGGGGAGAATTTGTCGGAGATCGACTTCGACGAGCAAGATCTTCTCGACCGGGAAGCCCTCAGTGAGCCGTGGCATCGCCTCGGGTGCCAGGCCAAGGTGCTCGGAGACGTGGTTGTTCGGGTACCAGAGGGGAAGTGGGTGGCGCCCACGACGATGCCGGCTGAGTCTCAGGGTGTTGAAATCCGGTAAAGAGGTGTTACACTAAGTCATTCCAGGCAGGTCTTCGAATGACGGCTTGGTCACAAGAGGAGGGGCACGATGCTGACGATTACGATGGTTGCAGAACAGAAGATCAAAGAATTAATGGTCGAAGAGAAAGATATCATCGGCCTGCGCGTCTACGTCAAGGGCGGCGGGTGCCATGGCTATCAGTATGGGATGGCTTTCGAGTCGAAGATGGGCGATGACGACACTGTGATTGAAAAGGGTGACGTCAAGGTCATCATGGATTCTCAGAGCGCCCCCCTCCTGCAAGGTGCCGAGGTCGATTATGTCGACAGCCTGCAGGGCTCCGGGTTTGCGATCAAGAATCCGCAAGCAAAGACGACCTGTGGCTGCGGCAGTTCCTTCAGCGCCTAGGGTATGCGCGCTGAAGTGGCGCGGGTTAGTCCGTTGAACGATAGGGAAAGCCAGGATTGTCCGGGTAGGGGCAGTCCTGGCTTTTTCATTTTTACCCTGGATGTGAGCTGAGTCCATGATGGCCCAGGCGAGCGTGACGAGGCGATATCGATTCTGCGCGGCACACCGGCTGCACACGGATCATCTCTCCCCCGAAGAAAATTGGGCTGCATTTGGGAAGTGCAATAATCCCAACGGGCACGGCCACAACTATGTCGTGCTGGTGACCGTGAAGAGTCCGGTTTCTGCAGCGACTGGCAGAGGCGTGGAACTGGACCGGCTGGATCGGGTGGTGGCAGAACAAATAATTGCGCGATTCGACCATCACGACCTCAATCAAGATCCTGAATTTGCCGATTGCACCACGACGGGGGAAAATTTAGTGTTGCTGATATGGGATCTACTTGTCAGGCATCTTCCGGTTGGGCAGCTGCAAAAGGTCGGGTTGATCGAAACACGCGATAATTACTTCGAGTATGCGGGGTCGGCAAGTCAGGCCCCGCGGCTTAGAGAGGGGCGAGATGGTTAAGCAGAGAGTTAAGCGGCAGAGTCGGCGGCAGGTTGAAGACGTCAACGGGAGCGGCAGGCCGGCGGATGTAGAAGTCCTGCAAGCGCTGGTGACGGAAATGTTGCTTGCGCTCGGAGAGAAACCCGGCCGGAACGGGCTTCTCAAGACCCCTGAGCGAGTGGCCAAGGCTCTCGCCTTTATGACCCAGGGGTACCAGCGAAACATCGACCATCTCTTAAACGGAGCGCTGTTCCCGATCGAGTACGACGAGATGGTGATCGTCAAAGACATCGACTTTTTCAGCATGTGCGAGCACCATTTGTTGCCGTTTTTCGGCAAGGTTCATGTGGGCTATCTGCCGAATAAAAAAGTCGTCGGCCTCAGCAAGATTCCCCGCATCGTGGATACGTTTGCGCGCCGACTGCAAGTCCAGGAACGACTCACCGTTCAGATCGCTGAAACGCTGAAGTCGAAGCTCAACGCGCATGGAGTGGGCGTGGTCGTCGAAGCGCGGCACCTTTGTATGATGATGCGAGGCGTCGAAAAGCAGAACACGGTCGCGGTCAGCAGTTCGATGCTAGGCGCCTTCCGCAGCCAGCCGCAAACCAGGCTGGAGTTTTTGAAACTTATCCGCCGGGGCAGCGCCGGCGACATGGATTAGCAGGACGTCGAGAAATTCAGCCGACGTTGTTTTCGATATCCGTAGCCTGTCAGATGACTATCTCACGAGATCAAACTTCCGATTTGTTTGGCACGCCCGCGGGAGAGAAGCCCGTTGAGGCTCCGTTGGCTGAGCGTCTGCGGCCGCGGGAGTTTGCGGATTTTGTCGGGCAAGAGGAGATCACGGCGCCGGATCGGCCGCTGCGGCGGGCGATTGAGGCGGATCAACTCTCCTCCGTTATTTTTTGGGGCCCCCCAGGGTCTGGCAAGACGACGCTGGCGCATCTCATCGCGCGCCACACCAAAGCGCAGTTCGTGCCCTTCTCGGCTGTCACGGGAGGAGTTCCCGAGCTGCGGACTATCATTAAGACGGCCGAACAACGTCAGGCGATCAACAGCCAACGAACCATTCTCTTCGTCGATGAAATCCATCGGTTCAACAAGGCGCAGCAGGATGCCTTTCTCCCCCATGTCGAGCGGGGGACGATCATCCTGGTCGGCGCGACGACGGAGAATCCCTCCTTTGAAGTGATCTCGCCCCTTCTGTCTCGCTCTTTGGTCATCGTGCTCAAGTCCCTTTCAGGTGAGGCGCTGGGACAGATTTTGGACCGGGCGCTTACGGACCCTGAGATCGGGTTAGGGAAGTGGAATGCCCGCCTGTCATCCGAGGCCAGTGAACGATTGATTGCCTATGGTAATGGCGATGCAAGGGCGCTCCTGACGGCGCTGGATTTTGTGGTCAGACAGCAGCCTGTCGGGCCAGACGGGACTCGTCTGATCGATGGCGCGGCATTGGAAGCCGCGCTGATGAAGAAGTCGATCCGGTACGACAAGTCCGGCGAGGAACATTACAACGTCATTTCTGCCTACATTAAGAGTCTGAGAGACTCCGATCCCGACGGCGCTCTCTATTGGCTCGCCCGTATGTTGGAAGGGGGGGAGGATCCGAAATTTATTGCCAGGCGTCTGGTTATTTTTGCCTCCGAGGACGTGGGAAATGCCGATCCCATGGGGCTGGTGGTGGCAACAGCGGTCGCCCAGGCCGTGCAATTCGTGGGGCTTCCAGAGGCGCAGATCAACTTAGCCCAAGGGACGACCTATCTTGCCACCAGGCCAAAAGATAATGCCTCTTACGTCGGACTCCTTGAGGCCCTTGGAGATGCAAAAGCTCAAGGAAATCTAGGTGTTCCGTTTCATTTGCGGAATGCCGTGACCTCGATGATGAAGGGGCTGGGGTATGGGGAGGGCTATCGCTATGTCCACGACGATCCCCAGGCCAAGGTGCAGGAGCACCTCCCTGAATCGCTCAAGGGGCGTCTGTACTACCGGCCCAAGGATGTCTCCTAATCGGGGGCCTGAAGGTGGTGGACAAAGATTTCTAATCGGTTATACTTAGGCCCATGAAACGACAGAGCCCGAAATCGACTGTATCGATAGCGGCCACGAATGAACGGCGCAAGTTCGTTCGGGCGACGCTGGTCGGGTCCGCGTTGATTTCACCGAAGAGTGGAGCCAGGGCGATCACGGCCGTGCTGGATAACGTCAACAAAATCGGCGCAGGGTTGCACGCGAAAGAGCAATTGGCAATGGCCCAGCCGGTGACCGTGTCGTTGGCGTTTCTCGATTCTGATGGCGCGGAGCAGATGGAACGGCTCGATGGGAAGGTCGCCTGGGTGAAGCCGTGGGAAAAGGGGTTTTTGATCGGCGTCGTCTGGGACGAATTGGTCACGAAAGAAAAGAACTGCTGGCTCTACTACTACCTTGAAGAAACGGTCAAATCCTCGATTTAACTAAATGCGCGACGAGCAAGTTTTCTTTTCACCTGCCTCGCTTTTTCCGCTAGTCGCGCCCGTCCCGCTCGTTATTCTGCTACGCGTAAGCTGTCAGTTTCTGTTTGACGTCTTCCAGCTCAGCTGAAAGTGTTTCCCACCGGGCGGTGAGCCGCACCAGATCACTCTTCCATCCGTCGTACTCCACTTGCAGAGTGCTCCACTTGGTGGATTCATCTTTGTAGAGTGCCGGGTTGGCCAGTTCAAGATCCCGCGCTTTAATTTTGGTCTCGCATTCGGCGATCTCGGCTTCGGCTCGCGCGACTTGTTTCTCCAGGCGGGCCTGGGTCTTGCTCAAATCGCGGCGTTCCCCGGCTGAGGGCTTGGTCTGGGCTTGTGACAGCATGGCCTTGGTCGGTCCGACGGTTTTCCCGCGACCCGCCCCCTTCAGGTCGTCGCTCGATTCTTTGATGGACTCGACTTCCTGTGCTTTTTTCCACAAATAGTATTCATAGTCGCCGGTGAAGCTGCGGGCCTTGCCCTCTTCGATTTCAATGACGCGCGTACAGACTCTGGTCAGAAAAGTCGGGTCATGTGAAATGAAGATGATCGTGCCGGGGAAGTCCGAGAGGGCGTCGGTGAGCATATCGACCGATGCCGGATCGAGATGGTTGGTCGGTTCGTCGAGCAGCAGGGTATTGGCCGGTTCGACCAGCATCCGTGCAAGCGCGACGCGGTTGCGTTCCCCTCCGCTCAGGGCCTTGATCGGTTTCTTTTGATCGTCACCGGTGAACAGGAAGGCGCCGGCAATCCCACGGAGGAAATTCGTTTCCGCCTGGTTGGAGACCTCGGAGAGGGATTCCAGGATCGTATGTTCCGGGTTCAGCGTCTCAGCCTGGTGTTGGGCGAAGTAGTGCAGGGTGACGCCATGGCCGACTGACCGCTTGCCGTTGTCTGGCTCCAACACTCCGGCCAGCATCTTGAGTAGCGTGCTTTTCCCGGCGCCGTTTTCTCCCACCAGCGCCACGCGTTGGCCCCGCTCGATCGAACAGTCGACTTTCTCGTAGACCACTTTTTCGCCGTAGCGCTTGGACGCGCCCTGGAGTTCCAGCACCTGCCGGCCGCTTGCCGGGGGGATGGGGAATTTAAACTTCACCCGCTTGGGATCGCGCTTGATCTCGATCATCTTGACCTTCTCAAGCTGCTTGATGCGGGATTGGACCTGGCTGGCTTTGTTCGCCTGGTAGCGGAATCGATCCACAAAGGTTTGGACCCGTGCGACCTCTTTGGCCTGGCGTCCCGCGGCGGCTTCTTGCTGCGCGTCCCGTTCGGCGCGGATCTTTTGGAACGAGGTATAGTTGCCGCGATATTCTTCGATCTTATGATGCCGGAGATCCCAGATATGGGTGACGACACGATCGAGAAACGCCGTGTCGTGGCTGATGATCAGCAGCGTCATTTCCGAGTCCAGGAGGAATTGCTCGAACCAGCGTTGCGTCGGTTTGTCCAAGTGGTTGGTCGGCTCGTCGAGCATCAGCACGTCAGGCTTGGTCAGCAGTAGGTGTGCTAAGGCGACACGCATTCGATAGCCGCCGGACAGCTTTTCGACCTCACGGCCGAAGTCGATTTCCGAAAATCCCAGCCCCATGAGAATCCGTTCGGCTTCATGTTCGGGATACAGGTCGCGATGGGTGGCGTCCAGCACGTTTTTGCCCGTGATGGTTTCAAGCTCCTGCGGGAGGTAGCCGATGCGGAGGCGAGGCCGCTTGCGGATGGTGCCTTTGTCCGGCGACTCCTCCCCGAGAATCATACGGAAGAGAGTGGTCTTGCCTGCGCCGTTCGGTCCCACGAGGCCGACTCGCGAACCGGGGCGGAGATGCGCGGTCGCACCTTCAAGCAGAATCCTCGTGGAGTATTGTTTATAGACTGACTCGATTTGAAGCATGTTTCCCCGGACAGACTAGGGGCTAGCGGCATAGGGCTAGAGGCGATGAATTGAGGAGTCTGGGTTGGCGTGAGACTTAGGAGCTAAATCTGAAGATTGCTCGTACCTCTAGCCCCTTGCCCCGTGCCGCTGACCTGAAAATTTGGTGGAGCTGGCCGGGATTGAACCGGCGACCTCGTGAATGCCATTCACGCGCGCTCCCAACTGCGCTACAGCCCCACGTCGGTTGACTTGGAAGTAAGCGAAAACCCTTGTGAAACCGCGGTCATGCTAACACGGCTTTCCGGTGGCAGTCAAGGAAAGGAGAGAGAGCCAGCCCAACTCGTCTCTCGTGCTCGCGGAACGCGCGCGCGAAGACTCCCCTCGTTCGACGCGCGCAATATAACAGTATAAGACGGTTGGGGCCTGCCCTTGACGATGAGAGGAAAGAAAAGAAAGGGGCTAAGAAATGGTTTGACCATCACAGTTCTTGACAAACTAGAGAGTCACCCCTACCATGGCCCCTCCGCTCTGGCTTTCGGTCCGCCAGGGCTCTTTTTTTGGGAGCATTTCAGGCGATGGGAAATCTCGTGATCATCGGGGCGCAGTGGGGCGACGAAGGCAAGGGCAAGATTGTGGATATCTTGGCCCGCGACGTCGATGCAGTGGTTCGCTATCAGGGAGGGTCCAACGCGGGGCACACCGTAATCAATGAACGGGGCACCTTCGTGTTTCACCTCATCCCTTCGGGCATCCTCTATCGCGGGACACTCTGTGTGATCGGGAACGGGGTTGTCGTGGACCCGGCCTCATTGATCGAAGAGATGGATCATCTCCAGACTCAAGGCGTGAAGATCGGAAAGAATTTTGTCGTCAGCCAGCGAGCCCATCTCATCCTGCCCTA
>JBEGVJ010000068.1:0-28259 GCA_041178465.1 Nitrospirota bacterium | reverse complement strand
ATCGTGCCTTTTTCCCCGCTGGCCCAGCCCTGGGTCCCATCGGGAAAGGAGAGACCGAACAACGAGACTTTCGCGACAGCCCCCTGCTCAGTCCAGGTAAAACCACTATCACTGGTCCGGTAGGCCATGCCCCGTTCACCGACAATCCATCCGGTCTGAGGGTCGGTAAAACGTACTCGCAACAGGTCGGTGAGCTTCGTACAGGTACGGCTGCAGGGTAATGTGCGATCGATCCAGTGATTGCCGCCATCGGTCGTTTGGAAGATGGCGCCGGCATTGCCGACGGCCCAACCAGTCGAGGCATCGGAAAAGTACACATCGAACAGCGTGACGGCTCCCTGCGTTTCTTGTGGAATCCACGTGCTCCCGCCATCATCCGTCATCAAGACCGTCCCCACCGCCCCGACCGCCGTTCCGTGACGCGACGAGAGGAATTGCACCGCATAGAGCGCTGCACTGGTCTTGCTCGCTTGATCAACCCAATGGGCTCCGCCGTCACTCGTATGGAGAATCGTACCGTTGCCACCAACCACCCACCCCTCGCCAGGCGACACAAACGAAAGCCCATACAACGACGCCTGCGTATCGACGGGCTGCGGATGCCACGTCAGTCCCCCGTCCTGGCTCTGACGGATCGTCCCATTGGCTCCGACGACCCACCCCTGCTTCTCGT
Source organism: Nitrospirota bacterium (assembly GCA_041178465.1). Classification (GTDB taxonomy): domain Bacteria; phylum Nitrospirota; class Nitrospiria; order Nitrospirales; family Nitrospiraceae; genus Palsa-1315. Next base: position 27,586 of record JBEGVJ010000068.1, on the reverse strand, counting down.
CCAGAAAGAACACACCGGAAAGAGTCGCCGTGGTACCGCTACCGATCTTCTGCCACTTCTTCCCGCCATCGACCGTCTTCAAAATAGTGCCGCCAGACCCGACTACCCAACCCAACTGAGGCGTACGAAAATAGAGCCCCATCAGGATGGCTTCTGTATGGCTCGCTTGAGGGGTGATGATCAGCGCAGGCGCGTCAGCCGTCCACGAAGGAGACGAACACAACAGTATCGCCGCTCCTACGCCCACAAAGCATCCAACCAGAGACAGCAAAGAGCCACACCATGACCTGGGCAATTGATATCTCACTGGTTCGTGTTCGCATCGGGGCGGTTGTTATTGAAGTAGCCAGGATCAGGCAAGCCCTTGGCCTCAATCGTGAAGGTGCCCGCTTCTAAGGTCAGCCACTTCTTTTGCGTACAACACGTACCGTCCGGCTGCACATCCCAGGAGCCACGCCGCACGATAAGCGGGCCAGTCGCCAGCTCGTTAAAAAACTCGTTGCGTTTCCCCAGCCCGTATAGATGCCGGTGGGGCACTCGCACGACGATTTCCGTATCCGTCCAGGACATCACCTGCGCCGCAACATTGCTGAACAGCACTTCCGTCCGCGAGACGTTTTCACCCAACTCGATATCTTCTCGCCGCTTATAAGCCCCCTGATTAAGGCCCAAATAGGCATGCTCGGCTGTTTTCAAGAACGAGCCGAATCCCGATCCCTTGATGGTGATCAGCTCATCGAGTCCGCCTGATTGCGGGCTGTAGGAGTCGATCTTCGGCGTCACGAGCGTAAAGACCCCCGCCTCAGTCTTCAGGATTTCCTTCGTCGCACAACAGGAGCCGTCTGGATTGGGCTTCGTCGCACCGCGATAGATCACGACCGGCCCGCTTTTCGCGCTGAAAGGCACCCACACATCGATGCGATCGTCTTGCCAGCGATAGATGACGGCACGGACCCCTCCAATATCGACTCGATTCTCCCCTATATTGAAATCGGTAAAGGCGTAGGGCGTCGAGCCGCTTTCCGAATAAAATCCAAAATGTTCTCCGCTGATTCTGAGCAGCGTACCGATCGGGGCAGCCGAAGGCGTCAAGGCAATCACCTTGGGTGTATGAACGGTAAACGTTCCAACCGCCCGCTCACGCCCCTGCAGGGTCAGAGTGATCGGTCCGGTCTCCGCATTCATCGGGATATGCACGACGATGGCGCTATCGGTCCACTGGGCGATCGTGGCGGGATGCCCGCCAATCATCACCTTGTCACCAGCTCCCTTTGCTGCGCCGAATCCCTGGCCGAAAAAGACCACCTTCGTCCCGACCGGCCCACTGACGGGATCGACACGAATACTCGGAATCAGTTTCAGCGGAACGGCATTGCTCACCTTGTACTGCACCGGAGCACAACAGGACCCGTCCGGTAAAGGATCGGAGGAGGCCAATCGAACCACCACATCGCCAGACACAACATTCGCGGGAACCTCGACTTCGATGATGTCGTCCTTCCAGCGGCGCGGCCTGACGACCACGCCCCCGATCATCACATCGTTCACCCCGAACATCGTATTGGGGTCACGCGGACCAGCCGTGGTGCCGAAGTGCGCACCAGTAATCTGTACGGTATGGCCCGGTTCGATTTCTGCCGGCGTGACCGCGGTAATCGTCGGCTGCGCCACCGTTAACGTCCCGGCGGACAGTTTCTTCTTCCCAACTATGATTTCAACGGGACCGGATTGAGCCTGGAAGGGAACCTTCACCTCAATCAGGTCGGATTCCCATCGCTGAATCAACGCGGGAAGCCCGCCGACAGTCACCTGATTGACTTGTACGGATCGAAATGCACCGAACCCCTTCCCACCAATCGAGAGGGTGGCACCAGGAACCACCGTTGACGGATGTAGCTCAAGCGGGGACGGTGTCGCCGCAAACGCGGCAGCACCCAGACTTGCCCACAACGTCATCGCTCTCACGCCAATTACAAACGCGTTCATGAGTAGGCTCCTGTCAGGCAAGAAAGAGATACGATCACCCTGCGCGCGGCACGAGAAGATACACGAGGATACCGCGTAAATCGAAGGACTCATCGAACTATAGCAAGCGGTTTTTTCGAGAGTCAAGCCGACAAAGCCGCATCCGATGCGCATTCGGAGGGATTCGAGAACGGAATCAGGAGACGGAGAAAATCACTTCGATTTCGACCGCCGCACCGCGAGGCAGCTCGGCAGCCCCCACTGCCACGCGCGCATGGCGGCCAGCCTCTCCAAAGATGGCGACCAGAAGATCTGAGGCTCCATTGAGCACTTGGGGCTGCTGCACGAACCCTTCCGCCGACGCCACATGCCCGACCACCTTCACAACGCGAACGATGCGGTCCAGCGTCCCGAGTTCTTGCGTAGCAATGGCCAGGGCGTTCAGGAGAGCAAGCCTAGCCGCCTCGACCCCCTCCTCGACCGTCAGATCGCGTCCGAGCTTGCCGGAGAATACCAAGCGTCCATCTCGCATCGGAAGGACACCGGATAAAAATAAGAGATCTCCGACCCGGACCGCCGGAACGTACGTCGCCAACGGTTGGGGAGGCAGCGGCAATTCGAGTGCTAATTCTTTCAGCTTGCGTTCGTAGGACATCCGATACCAGCCTGGCCCCTCTACCCCTTACGGTTCACGTTTTACGTCTCAGGCACTACCCTGCGCGGAGCGCATCAAGAAAACTCTCACCCACCGCGAGTGGATCCCCTTGCAACGCTTCCACAATAGTATGCCCCAGATCAGCAGCAGAAGCTCTGATACCGAGATGAACCCCTTGCGCCAACTTCGGCCCAGTGGTCAAGAGGGGGACATACTCCCGCGTCGGGGCCTGATCCATCTTCGTAATATCGCGCCCATGATTGCTCGTGATGACGAGCAGGTCGCCAGGACGAAGCTGTCCCAGCAACTCGGGAAGCCGTCGATCAAAATCGTGGAGGGCCGCAGCTGACTCTGCCGCATCCGATTGCAACACATCGAGCCCGGCAAAAATCAATCCACGGGGCACTCTTTTCAACATCCCCGTCACCTCCGCAACCAACGTCGTCCACGGCCCTGGAGGAATAGAGCGAGTGACCCCACGACCGCTGAAAAGATCGCCGACCTTCCCCACCCCGATCAGAATCTGGCCTGCACGATTCAAGACGTCGAGCATCGTCGGCCCAGACGGTTCAACCACAAACTCCCGCGGTTGCGGACTGAACTGCACCGCACCGGCATCTCCCGCGAGAGGATGGGCGGACACGCGCCAAATTCCCCAGGGATCCCTGAGCAGTTTTCGCGCATCCCGGCAACGCTGAAAGAACTCGTCCGGACGCATGGCGCTCTCATGCGCCGCCACATGGCAGGTTCGTCGTCCATCTGTCCACACGATCAGCGCGCCAGACGACACATGCTCGGCCCCGCACTCACGCAGCATGGCCGCCCCGGACGAGCGACGATTGCCGACGATCTTGCGGCCCAATACCCGCTCAAGGACCGCAACCATGTCAGGAGGAAACCCGTTGGGGTACGACGGCCCAGCCACGTCTGTCAGATGACCGGCCATTTCCCAATAGCCGGTCATGGAATCCACACCCTTGGAGAGAAATCCGAGACGCCCGAAACACCCTTCCGGTTGCCCCATTACCCGCACACCTTTGATCGCCGTAACGTGACCAAGCCCAAGCGATTCAAGCGTGGGAAGATTCAGGCCCCCAACGGCATCGGCCAGATGGGACAAGGTATGGGAGCCGGCATCGCCGTATTCCGCCGCATCAGGCAGGGCGCCAACACCCAACCCATCGATCACTAGCACAATAGCACGAGTAATCATGGGCGCACTATAACAGAAGAGAAACACATCGGATATGGCGGAGTGATGCGCGACAAGCGCGACTGGCGAGAAAAGCGGGACAGGTGAGGCAGGCTGAAGGCTGAAGTTTTCGGAACTTCGATCCCCGGCATTTGGACTTCGACCTTCGACCTTCAGCCTTCAGCCTTCAGCCTGCGGGTCCACTCAGCCATAATCACAAGACTTGCGCTGGTGCCGATCCGATCCGCACCTGCCTCTAACATCGCCCGCGTGGTCTTCCAGTCTCTAATTCCGCCGGAGGCCTTCACCCTCGCGCGACCAGCCACCGTCTCTTTCATCAGGCGCACATCCTCCACCGTAGCACCGGCAGCGGCAAATCCCGTCGATGTCTTCACGTAATCCATCCCTGCTTCCACGGCCAGATGGCAAGCCGTAATCTTCTCCTCTCGCGTCAGACAACAGGTCTCCAAAATAACTTTGTGCTCGACCCCCGCGGTTGCCTTCACGACTTCGATCATGTCGGTCCTGACAAAATCGTTGTCGCCAGATTTGAGCCGACTTACGTTGATCACCATATCGAGCACCTGAGCCCCGCGTGCGACGCCTTCAATAGCCTCCGCAACCTTCGTGGCCGTCGTATGGCCGCCCAGCGGGAATCCGACGGGAATGCCGACGCGAATATTCGTACCAGCTACGGCCTCGACCGCTTCATCGATGTAGCAGGGCGGCACAAAGATCACGACGAAGCCGAACTCTCTTGCCTCCCGACAGAGCCGCAGCACATCGGCCTTCGTCGCGTCCGGACGAAGCACGGTATGGTCGATCAGCGTCGGGAGATTCCAGTCATGCGGTGTTGTCATGGCACCCTTATAGCAAGTCCTGGGTCAGAGATGAAGAGGGATATGCGCGAAGGGACAGAGTAGGCGATTAGGTCCGTGGGAGCGAGGTCCGACGAAACGGCCGCTTTTGATATTTCTCCACAGCCTGGTTGTGCTCGATGAGCGTCGCGGAAAATTGGTGTGTCCCATCGTTCCGCGACACGAAATACAGGGAACGTGAGTCAGACGGATAGAGTGTCGCGCGAATCGCTTGAATGCCAGGGTTAGCGATCGGTCCAGGCGGCAGTCCCTGCACCCGATAGGTATTGTAGGGACTGGGGCTGGACAGATCTTTCTTGCGCAAATTCCCGTCGAATGACGGCAAGCCATAAATGACGGTCGGATCGCTCTGTAACGGAATGTGCTTCTTGAGCCGGTTGTGAAACACCGCAGAAATCTCCGGCCGTTCGCCACCAGACCCGGTCTCCTTTTCGATCACGGAGGCGAGAGTGAGCACTTCATGCATTGTCATCTTGAGTTCCTGCATCCGAGCAAGAAGAGCCGGGCCGACTTCCTGCCGGAGCTGCTCGACCATAACGACCAGCACTTCTCGCGCCTTGACGGTGCGAGGAAACCTATAGGTGTCGGGATAGAGGTACCCCTCCAGCGTCTCCGCCGTGATTCCCAGCGACGCAATGAACGCGCGATCTTTCGCAAGCCGGAGAAACTCTGCCCGATCCGTGAAACCCTGTTGCGAAACCAGATCGGCGACTTGGATGAGGGTGAGCCCTTCGGGAATGGTCAGCGGATGAAGCACGACATGGCCGTTCAAGAGTTTCGCGAGAATCTCCGCCGGAGTCATACCGGGATTGAGCTCGTACTCACCCGCATGCACTTTCCGGTCGGCAGATTGGGATTTACCGAAAATGACAAAGGCGGAGCGGCTCTTGATCAATCGTTCGCGCTCAAGCAGAGCCGCGATCTGCTGAAACGTCGAGCCATCCGGAATCAGGACGACTTTCGAGGGGGGGTGCTCCTGCGCAGGAATGGCCGGGCCTTCAGCCCAGCGAATCGTCTGATACGCGGCGACGCCAAGAACGACCATTGCGACCAGCAGAAGTCCGAAAATGTTCCGTAGGTTCATCCGGTGGCTCTACCGTTTCCGTATTCGAATACGCATCCGCCCATCTTTCCGGTTCCCTCTTCGGCGCCGGCTCAAGGCTCGCCAGGTAACTCTGAAGCAGGATCGACGCAGCGATGCGATCCACCACACCCTTCCGCTTTTTCCGGCTGACATCGGCTGCGATTAAGAGGTCTTCGGCCGACTTCGTCGTCAGTCGTTCGTCCCACAGAATAACAGGAACGGACACTCCCGCTTCCAACCGGGCCTGAAACTCGCGCATCGCCTGGATGGCCAGCCCCTCGCGGCCATCCAATTGAAGCGGGAATCCCAACAGAACTTGTCTGACCTCATGTGCCTGGACGAGAGACGCAATATGGGCAATGTCCCGATCCAACGTACGCCGCTTGAGCGTCTCAAGCGGTTGGGCGGTCCAGCCCAACTCATCGCTCAGAGCGATCCCGATCCGCACAGTCCCGTAATCAAGCGCAAGAATCCGTTTACCGTCCTCCATGAGTCTACCGCTCCAACATGCGTTCGACCAGCCCGAAGACTTTTTCCAGCGCAGCATCTAGGCCGGCCGGATCCTTCCCGCCAGCCTGCGCCATCTCGGGCCTGCCCCCGCCAGTCCCGCCGACTTCCACCGCCATCTCCTTGATGAGATCGCCCGCTTTCAGCCGGGCAATCAAATCCTTCGTGACGATGACCAATAACGAGACCTTGCCGTCGTTGGCGGCCCCGAGAGCCACGACACCGCTCTTCAGCTTGTCCCGCAGCTGATCAGCCAAGGCCCGCATGCCGTTCACATCCAAACCGTCGGTCCGCTGCACATGCACCTGGATACCGGCGACGGTTTTCGCCGTGGCCTCGACCGCTGCGCCGCTGGCCATTTTCAATTTCAGCTCTTCCAACTCGCGTTCTTTGTCCCTCAGCTGCGTCATGACCTTGCGTGTCTTGGACACCAACTCGGACTGGCCGACCTTGAGCAAATCCGAGAGTTCCCGGATGTCCGTCTCCAGCCTCTTCATCTGCGCGAGTGCTCCGCTGCCGGTCTGGGCTTCAATACGACGCACACCTGCCGCGACACCGGTTTCTGACTCAATTCTGAACAGACCGATGTCCCCTGTCTGCCGACAGTGGGTGCCACCGCACAGCTCCTTGCTGAAGGATTCGACGGTCACCACCCGCACCTGCTCGCCATATTTATCGCCGAAGAAGGCCAGCGCTCCATTGGCTACCGCATCCTGAATGCTCATCACCTCAGTGGCGACCTTCTCGTTCTTCCGCACCTCGCTGTTCACGACCGTTTCGATCTCGTCGATATCGCGGGAGGAGAGAGGCCTGAAATGGGCAAAGTCGAATCGCAAACGATTCGGTCCGACGAGCGACCCATACTGCTTGACGTGAGGACCCAGCAAATCGCGCAAGGCGGCATGGAGCAAGTGGGTGGCTGTATGGTTCCGCTGCGCGTCCTGCCGCGTGGCGGCATTGACGGTCAAACGCAGCTGCTCGCCCTCGCGAATCCGCCCTTTCGTCACAGTCCCCTTATGCAAAATCACCGTTGGCACAGGCCTCGTCGTTTCCTTGACCTCTACCTGCCCATCCTGGCCAATCAGGACACCCTGGTCTCCAACCTGGCCGCCGCCTTCCGCATAAAAGGGCGTCACATCCAGGACCAGCTCAACCTCGTCGCCCTCCGCTGCTTCCTTGACCAGCCGGTCGCCTTTCAAAATCGCCTGCACAAAGCTCTCGCTCTCCAACCGATCGTAACCGACGAACTTCGTCGCCCCGAGACGACCGGCCAGCTCCGAGACCACAGGCCGAGTCGTTTCCTGCTCAAACCCACCGGTTTTGCGCGCACGAGTCCTCTGTTCCTCAATGGCCCGCTCGAACCCTGCCTCATCAAGCGTCATTTCCTGCTCCCGACAGGCCTCACCCATCAAATCCATCGGGAACCCGTAGGTGTCATAGAGCTTGAACACGTCCGGTCCCGTAAGGACCTTCGTTCCAGCCGCGCGCGCGTTCGCGATCATCTCGTTGAGAATCGGCAACCCTTGATCGAGCGTAGCAATAAACCGTTCCTCTTCGCCTTTGGTCGCCTCGGCAATCGTCGCGGCCGCGCTTCGGACTTCCGAATAGACCGGCCCCATCTGGTTCACGACCGCCGACGTCAAATCGTAGAGGAACGGCTCGACGATGCCCAACAGCCTGCCGTGGCGCGCAGCCCGGCGCAAAATCCGGCGAAGCACATAGCCACGCCCTTCGTTCGACGGCAACACGCCATCGGCCATCAAGAACGTAATCGCACGGAGATGGTCTGCCACCACGCGCATCGACCGATCAGTCAGGTCCTTCTCACCATACTGAATCCCCGCCCTAGCAGCCACGGCACTGAGCAACGGCGTGAACACATCGCTGTCATAGTTGCTGTAGCGGCCCTGCGCCACGGCCGCCAGCCGTTCCAATCCCATGCCCGTATCGATGCTGGGTTTCGGCAAGGGGTGCAACGTCCCTGCGGCATCCCGATTGAACTGCATGAAGACGAGATTCCAAATCTCGATGACACGATCGCCTTCCCCGTTCGGCCAATCGTCGCCCGGCACAGACGGTCCCTGGTCGAAATGGAGCTCCGAGCAAGGCCCACAGGGTCCTGTATCCCCCATCTGCCAGAAGTTGTCCTTCTCGCCGCAACGCATAATGCGCGATGGCGATACGCCCAACTTCCCCCACAACTGATCGGCTTCATCATCACCGCGGAAAACCGTGACCCACATCCGGTCCTTGTCGAGACCGACCGTCTTGGTCAGAAACTCCCAGCCGAACAGAATAGCCTCTTCTTTGAAGTAATCGCCGAAGGAAAAGTTTCCCAGCATTTCAAAGAACGTATGGTGGCGTCTGGTATAGCCGACATTCTCAAGATCGTTGTGCTTGCCACCGGCACGGAGACATTTCTGCACGGTGACCGCCCGCTTATACGCACGTGTTTCCTCGCCGAGGAACACCCGTTTAAACTGGTTCATCCCGGCATTGGTAAAAAGCAGCGTGGGATCGGCCTGGGGAATCAAGGCGGAGCTCGGCACGGCCTGATGGCCATGCTGTTCGAAATATCGAATGAAGGCTTGTCGTAACTCTTGCGCGCTGTTCTTCATGCTCCCCTAACTTTCCTCTCGCAGCAACGGCCCCATCACTGCTTCAATCGTGTCTTCGTCAAAACCTCGCTGGCTCAAAAGTCTCGCCAATCGGCCACGCGTCTGAGCTGAGGTAAGCCGTCCGGCCGTCACAACTACTTGTTGCGCGAGGTCCCGTTCACTCACCTTGCGGTAGGTGGCCCGTAGCGTCGCTTGCACGATCTGTCCAGGACACCCGGTGGCAAGCAGTTCTTCTTGCAGGGGCGCACGACCCATCGGCATGCGGGCAAGCCGCCGATCCACCCACCTCGCAGCGAACGCCGCATCGTCGAGGTATCTCAACGATGTCAGCCGTCTGATCGCGGCTCGTATCTCCGAGGGAGAGGCCCCCTTCGCCGCGAGCAATCGTTCGATCTGGGTCGTCGTACGATCACTGCGGGCCAGCGCCCGCACCGCGAGCTGCAGCCACTGATCGGAAGACGGTGCCGCCTTCACTGCCACTCGCCTGCCCGCCAGCCTGCGCGACGTTCATAAAGCATGAATCGCGAGACGCGAGCAATGCGCGACGAGCGGGGAAGACGGGCCGGATGGCGGTTCGAAGTTCGACGTTCACGATTTTCGGAACTTCGAACCCAGAACTTCGAGCTTCGGGTTCCGCCTGTCTCGCTCGTCCTGCTCATCTCGCCTGGCTGCTGCTTAGGCGCCGACCTTGTGCGGTCGCCGCTCCTCGCGCTTGTCTTCAGTCTTCTTTTCGTCCTTCCCTGGCGCAGCAGCCTTCTCAGGCGTACGCCCCGGCAGACAGGCCAAGTCACGCAACTTCCCTTCAATCTCACGAGCCAAGGGCTGATTGCTCAACAGAAAATCCCGCACGGCGTCGCGTCCCTGCCCAAGCCGCTCGCCCTGATAGGAATACCAGGCCCCGGACTTCTCCACCACTTTCTTCTCGACGCCAAGATCGACCAACTCGCCGGTTTTCGAAATCCCCTGCGCGAACATGATGTCGAACTCCGCCTGTTTGAATGGAGGCGCCATCTTGTTCTTCACCACCTTCACGCGCACGCGGCTGCCAGTCACCTCCTGGCCTTCCTTGATCGACTCGATGCGCCGGATATCCAGCCGCACAGACGAGTAAAACTTGAGCGCGTTGCCGCCCGTCGTCGTCTCCGGATTGCCGAACATCACACCGATCTTCATTCGGATCTGATTGATGAAGATCAGGGTCGTCTGCGACTTGGAAATGGCCGCCGTCAACTTGCGAAGCGCCTGCGACATGAGTCTAGCTTGCAGCCCCATGTGGGCATCGCCCATTTCACCTTCGATTTCGGCTCGCGGCACGAGGGCCGCGACCGAGTCCACCACGATCACGTCAATCGCCCCGCTCCGGACAAGCGTCTCGGCAATTTCCAGCGCCTGCTCGCCTGTATCCGGTTGCGACACGAGCAAATCGTCCACTTGCACGCCCAGCTTCTTGGCATAGGCCAAATCCAACGCATGTTCCGCATCGATAAAGGCAGCGGTGCCACCGGCCTTCTGTGCTTCCGCAATCACATGAAGGGTGAGCGTCGTCTTACCCGAAGACTCGGGACCAAAGATCTCGATCACCCGGCCGCGGGGAAGCCCACCGACACCCAGAGCAATATCAAGCCCGAGAGACCCGGTCGAAATCGCCGGAATATCCACCGGAGCATCAGCATCCCCCAGCTTCATAATGGCCCCTTTCCCGTATTGCTTCTCAATTTGGGACAGGGCCAGATCCAGCGCGCGCTTCTTATCGTCTTTTTCAGCCATGGGTGCTCCTCTTGTGATAGAGAGATCTGAATATTATACCCAAGTTAAGAGACAGAAACCTAGCAGAGAATCTCCCGCCAATCCGGCACGCGCAAGGAGCACTCCGCATATTCACGCGATTTCCTTGACGGGCAAAAGGGATCGCGATACAGGTAGGACCATGTCTTTAGCCCGCGTTCCCGACACAACCAGCCATAAACCGACGGTCCTGATCGTCGACGACGAGGCCGCCCCGCGCGCGGCCCTCACGCAAATCCTCCGGCAGGACTTCCACATTCTTACTGCGGAGAATGCACACACAGCCCTGGCCGTCCTTGACGACCACGGCGTCGATCTCGTCACGCTAGACCTGAAGTTACCCGATCGCTCAGGGGCTGACCTCTTGCATGACATCAAGCGCACGCATGCCGAGATCGAGGTCATCATGGTCACAGCCTACGGCTCGCTCCAATCGGCAATGGACTGCATCCGGCACGGCGCGGCCGGTTTTCTTCTGAAACCGTTTAATGCCTCGGAATTGCTAGCCATTTCGTTGCAGACGGCTCAAAAGAAACAACGGCTCGATCAACTGCGCCCGCTCCTCACCAACTCCACGACACTCTGGGGGCCGGAGCCAGCCTGCACAAAAGCCTGGGAGACCCTCGTCGCTGACTACACAGCCATGAACCGGAAGGGGTCGCTCTCCCCCTCCCAAAACGATGAGACGTCACCGCTCGTTGCCTTGATTTCCGATCTATTGGAAGCCAAGAGTCGTCACCTGCTCAACCACGGAAGCCGCGTCAGTTTTTACGCGACACTTGTTGCCAATCGGCTCAGCCTCCCCCTTGCCGAACAGCAGTCGCTTGCTCTCGGTGCACTCGTGCATGATCTCGACTTGATCAGCGTCCCGGACAGTCACGTATTGAGCATGGAGTCCAACCCGCAAGTCCATCGTCCCGACCTCGGAGCGCGGATGGGCCGAGCGATGGGATTATCAGCCGACACCGTGCAGATTATCGCCCTCCATCACGAACGATGGGACGGAACAGGCTACCCCTTTGGCTTACGAGAAAAACGTACGCCCTTGCCCGCTCGCATTGTCGGCATCGCTCAAATGTTTGACGACCTGCTTGCTGAAAAACCTGACCACCTCGCTCTCCCCCTCGACCAAGCCCTGCAACAGATCCAACAGCAAGCCGGCATCGCCTTTGACCCCAAACTGACCGAACTCTTCTGCCGCACCCTGCGCGAGCAGCCCCCACAGCACTGACATAAAATCCACCCGCTAAGTTCTCGCCTCGTTCTCAAAATCGCATACGTGAACGTGAGGCATACGGGAAACGCACGAGCGACATCAGGAATTACCAGAACGGCAGGCTATTTATTAATGAATTGCTTTTCCCATTAAGCAGATACAGCGAATTATTAATCCACAAGGTTAATATTTTCGATGTCGGCCTGAACCAGACGCCCAGTACCGCACTCAACTTGCAAGCCAGCGCGCCTCACCGGACCGCCAGGCCTTGCTAAGCGGCCTCTCTTTCGACACAGCCCTGAATTTGTTATCGGACGTTGAGGCTATCGCCCAAAATATATTCGCGCTTTAAGAATCAAATTGGATCCAACCTGAATCGCTTTAGATCCTGACAGAATCTCGCCCTGAACCACCTACCGTAGGGGAAACACAATGATTCACTCAGCTAAACGCCCCTCTAGTCCTGTCGTTTTAATTTTATTCACCAATCCCTCGTCGGCACAATAACGGCCTGGTCTATAGCTTGCTAGAGGTATGGCATAGCCGCGACAGCGGGAGCCACACCGATCAGGCTACCCCTGAATAAAAGGCACGTGCGCAATAAATACTACAGCCCGGAGGGAACATGCCAATCGTCACAGCAGCAGACATGGCCAAGCCGCTCAACGGGCGGAAACAGTCACAAAACCTGCAGCAACAAGCCGCTACCGGCGTCGTCCTCTTCAGTAGCGCGGGGCAGCTGCTGTTCATGAACAGTGAAGCCCAAGCATTTATCCGACAACTGCAACCCTTATCGACCAGAGAGAACGGCGCATGTCTCATCCCCGAAGAGATCCATACCATAGTCCGCGACCTCGTCGATCGCTTGATGCACTGTGATCACCCCAAGGATTGCGAGTCCATCCAGGTAGAACGGCTCTGCTTCGTCTCCGATCAGCGACTTCTCCTCCGCGGGCTCTGCATTCCCGATGAACCCCTCGCGAGGAATAGCAGACTCCTGATCATCATGGAAAAGCTGAATCAGCAAAAGCTCGACTGCCCTGACGCCAACGTCCAGCAACGTTATCACCTAACTGAGCGCGAGCAAATGGTCATCATTTATCTCATGCTCGGATTCACCAATAAAGAAATCGCGAACCGGCTCAACCTGAGCGAATACACCGTCAAAGAGCATCTCAAACGAATCATGCACAAAACCAAAACCACCACCCGAACAGGCCTCTTGGCTCGCATGATTTTCCCGACACCTCAAGGGGCTGCCACCGGCATCCTTTCTGCCTCGATTCCTATTGAAGCATCAGTGGCCACGCCTCTCATACCGAAATCTGTCAATACTGCCGCATAAGGAGGGGACGATGGATTTAGCCCTCATATTAATCGTGATCAACACCCTCTTGGCCATCTTCATCTACATCGTCGTAACCCGTATCTGGCAAGACTAGGATATGCGTCCGACGGTACCGATCATCAATTCTCCTTCATGCAGTCCAATGCGTGCGGGCAAACTGCATGGCGCCAGGAACTAGTTGAAGCGAGCCAGGGGTCCTGACATCTCAACGCAGCCAGATATGCGCGCCCCGAACGCAGGACCATTGCGCGGCCCCCTCCCGAGCGACGAAAAGACATAGCAGAGCTCCCTTGATGTCTACGATAGAACCACCGCCCTTTCTCACCATCTGGCACAGAGCGTTGAAATATCGCCACTGAAAGTCACAGAATTCTTTCGACATCGCTTTCTTCGATAGCACAGTGCGGTTTTCGAGGAGAAGGTCAACTCAAGACTAACCCCATGAGCCCCCACGAATGAGGGGATTCCAGGGAGTGATCGAGCACGCTATAGATACGCAGCGAACTTTCTGGAGCAAGGATTCCGGATGACCTCACCAGACACACACCCCGATACTGATGATCGTATTCACGCACGGGAACATCCGCCCAATCCTGCTCCGAATGACGGGCTGCACTATAAAACGCAACTCGAAGCGGTCGAACGGATCAGCCACGCGTTGTTTCAGTCGATCGACCTCGACCAACTCGTCGAAACAACCCTTCGCATCGCGCTCGAAGAGGTGGGAGCCGAAGCTGGCTCGATTCTGTTAGCAGCGCACGAAACCGAACAACTCATCTTTCAGTATTCGATCGGCGAAAAGCCTGTGCCTCGCGGCACCGCCATTGCCTGGGACAAAGGGATTTCCGGATCGGTCTTCCAGTCGGGAGAACCTCGGATTACCACCCAAGTCAATCAAGACGCTAGCCATATTCGCCAGATTGACCAAGCCACTGGCTTCGTCACCCGGGACATGATCACCGTGCCGCTCCGGCGCTGGAGAGGAGAACCGATCGGCGTCTTGAACGTGCTGAACAAGCGAGCGGGGCCGCTCACAAATCACGACCTCGGGCTTCTCACAATCATTTCTGCATTCGCCGCGCTGGCTATTCAGCAGGCCAAGCAATTCGAAGACGCCAAGAAAGCGGAGGTGGTCACGCTGCTCGGCGACATCGGTCATGATCTGAAAAACCTGCTGACCCCCGTATGCGCCGGCATAGAACTACTGCGGGGGGAAATCACCGAGCTATTCGGCGCCATGAGCAGTGCTGAGTTGGGAGAAAAGAAGGTGAGCAAGGAGATCTGCGACGAAGCCGGTGAGATGGTGCAGAATGGTATCCGACGACTGCATGATCGCGTCAAAGAAATGGCCGACTGCGTCAAAGGTTTGAGCTCGCCACCGAATTTCGCGCTTTGTGCAGTTGAGCGAGTCATCCTCGAAGTGTTCCAAACACTCCAGGTCCTTGCTCGGGAAAAGCAGATTACCTTGCGAACCGATGGCCTTGAATCGCTGCCAGAATTCCATGCCGACGAGCGGCGACTCTACAACGCATTTTACAATCTTATCAATAACGCCATTCCGGAAACGCCGCACGGAGGCTCGATCACGGTGCGCGGGCATCTCGATCAGGACACAGGAGGCATTGCGCTCGCTGTGACAGATACCGGGCGCGGAATGCCTCCCGAAATTCGAGACCGCCTCTTCTCAGCCAAAGCGGTAAGCACGAAAAAAGGAGGCACGGGACTCGGCACAAAAATCGTGAAAGATATCGTGGATGCACACAAAGGAAAAATCTGGGTGGAAAGCCAACCCGGTGCGGGCACGACATTCCACATGCGATTTCCTCTGAACCCTGCCACCCCGTCTCCTCAACGCCAGTAACTCCTAATTGGGCGGATCATTCGGCACAGTACCGCGGTTGGCCAGACACACCAAAGCACTCTTTCGCGGCTCTCAAAATACAGAAATACAATAGGGCGCATCAATCAAGGTCTCCTGACTGATGCGCCCTATTGTAAATCCATCACCAGCGCCTAGATGACGCCAATTGTGTCATGACTACGAATTAATCAGAGACCACTCAGTGCTCGCTTATGTGGTGAAGCTATCCCGCCATCCCCCTTCGCTGACAGCCTTCTTGACCGCTGCAAGTAACCGTTCTCGATCAATGGGTTTTGAAAGGAACTCTACAACGCCTTGTTTGAACAGGCTGGTAGCTGTCTCCACCGTGCCCGCTCCGCTCAAAACAATGACGGGGCATGACGGGAACTGGGAACGAAAATAGGGAATCGCCTCCATCCCGCTCATTTTCGGCATATTCAGATCGCAGATGATGGCGCTCAACGCGAACGGGTTATCACCTGCCTTTACAGCGGCAACTCCGGCTTCTCCATCCTCGGCTTCGATCACGTCATACCCTGCCTTCGACAGGATGAGGCGCACCGATTTTCTTACGTCTGCCTCATCATCCACGACAAGCACTCTCCCTTCACTCATAACTTCCCATCCTCCTCTCCAGGTTTAGCCCTTAGTCTAGCCCCCACGCACACTCTTACTCTTTATGCGGTGCACGTATATCAGGAGAATGAGGATTGGCCATCCCCTCAAAAGAGGGGATACCTAGTTTGTGGGGATTACTCGGTATTACCAATAAACGATAATTGCTACGCTTTTAACGGCGGCACTCCCCTGCCGCGAACTGATCGGCGTCTTACCAAACGACTCTATATCCTGTGGAACCGTCATGAGAACAATCCCATCACCTCCTGGGCATGGTGAAAGATCCTGCTTAGTCAGGGCACCGGTTACCATATGATCGGCATCGATAAATGACAAACATAGAGCCCGCGCGGCACAGAGCATCCTGGTTCAGCCCGATCAAGGTTCCGCAGTTGGCGTTTTACAGGGTACTCACCGCCGCGTTACTTGCGATCATTGCCACACTCGATATCGCTCTCACACCAACACTCCATGTGGGTATATTTCTCTATCCAGTCGCGATTCTCACGACCCTCTGGTGGGGCGGGAAACACGCGGTGTTCTATACGACGGGGCTCACGTTTATCCTTACGGTCCTAGCGCAATGGCTCCACCCAACCCCACCGTATAGCAACATTGAGACCTCGTATCTCCTGGTCAGTACGGTGAATCATGTCTCGGGCTTGCTCCTTCTCGTGTTATTTGGAAGCGCATGTGCGTGGATCGCGCACCAGCAGACCAAGTATCTCCATGCGCAAGATAGTCTGACGGATCTCGAAGCGAAGCTGACGTCGGTCATCCAGTTGACGCCGGACGCGCTCATCCTCGCAAACGACAAAGGGAACATCGTCTTCTGGAACTCCAGCGCAGTCACCATGTTCGGATACTCAGAAGCCGAGGCACTCGGTCAACCCCTCACCACTATCATGCCAAAGCGCTACCGAGAGTCGCACGTCCAGGGGTTGCGGCGGGTGTGCGAGACCGGTCAGTCTCGCCTGATCGGTCGCTCAACCGAGTTGAGCGGACTTCGTAAAGACAACACTGAATTTCCGGTCGAGCTTTCCCTCGCGACATGGCAGAGCAAAGGCACGCGTTTCTTCAGCGCATTTCTTCGCGACCTGACGAACCGAAGGCGCTTGGAAATTAGACAGGCGGTCCAGCTGGCCATCAGTCAGGTGCTGATGGAGGCGGAAACAGTTGAACAGGCTGGCGCTCGTATTCTTCAGGCAATCGGCCATTTGACGGACTGGGAAGTGGGACTCATATGGCTCTTGGATCAACGCACTCAGACATTACGGTGTGCCACCGTCTGGGAGAAATCAACGCACCACGCTCTCGATCGGTTTCTCAAGAAAAGTCTGGCCACGACTTTTTCGTCTGGCGTGGGATTGCCGGGACGAGTCCTCGCGAGTGGCGAGCCCGATTGGATCACGAATGTCGCCAAGGATGGGAATTTCCCACGTCTCGAACTCGCGCTAGAGGCAGGCCTACGCGCCGCATTTGGTTTTCCCGTCAAGGGATCACAGGGAGTCCTGGGCGTCATTGAGTTTCTCGCCCCTGAGGTTCGAGTGCCGGATACCAGCCTGCTCCACACATTCGCCGATATCGGAATCAAAGTCGGCCAGTTCGTCGAGCGCAAACAGATGGCCGACGAAACCGCCGCGCTTGTGCGTGAACTACAAGCGACGGCTTCAGGCACGCCAACGATTCAAGGGTTGCTGCCCATTTGCGCGACCTGCAAACGGATTCGCAACCCTCAAGGGTCATGGCAAGAGGTTGAACACTTTGTCGAGCAACATTCTGCCGCTCACTTTTCACACACGATCTGCGGCGTTTGCGCGCGGCGAGAGCATCCCGACTGGGACACGGCATAGGCCCTGTACACATCGGAAACGGACACACCGCCCGCATGAGCCATCGCCCTTTCCAGAACAGTCGAACCACATTCGAATGCCACAAAGAGGCCCGACATGACAACTCCGCGATTCTCTGACGCCCCATCCCATCAATTACCCGAATCGCATGAAGCTCTCACGCAGCTTCTGGCCAGGCGAGAATTGGAACTTGCCGCTGCGCGGCGAATGTCGGAGGTCTTCTCCCAACAGATCAAACTCCAAGACCTGCTGGAGCAGTCGCTTCGCATCGCACTGGATGTCGTGAATGCGGAAAATGGCTCCGTGCTGCTGGCCGACACCGACAAGCACGCGCTGGTGTTTTATCACTCCATTGGTGAAAAACCCGTCCCGCCAGGAACCGTAGTTCCCTGGGACGAAGGCCTCGCCGGCACGGTGTATCAGACCGGACGGCCTGAAATCGTCCCTGACGCACAGGCCGATCACCGTCATTTCAAGAAAGTCGATGAAGCGACCGGCGCCATTACCCATGACATGATCACCATCCCCCTCAAGCGTTGGGAAGGTGACCCCATCGGGGTCATTCAGGTCATGAACAAGCGTGGGGGGCAATTTCTCGACCAAGACGATCTGGCTATTCTTACCATTATCTCCGCACTCGCCGCTGTCGCAATTGAGCATACTCGCTTAGTTGAAGCCGCGAAGCTTGCCGAGGTGGCACAGATGATGGGCGACATTACCCACGACATTAAGAATCTTCTTATGCCAGTCGTGTGTGGCGCAGGAATCTTACAGACTGAAATCAACGAGCTACTGGACCACTTACCCGACATTGAGGTCAAACGGGCCAAGGCCAGTCGCGAACTCTGCAACGAAGTGATTCAGATGCTCAAGGACGACGCGTACCGGATTCAAGATCGCGTTCGGGAAATCGCGGATGCGGTCAAAGGACTCAGCACCCCGCTTGATTTTTCCGCATGCGAAGTGGCGAGCATCGTCAGCAACGTATTTCGCTCTCTGGGGATTCTTGCCCAGGAAAAACATATCCGACTGATTACCGAGAATTTGGAGCTACTCCCGTTGATCGTGGCAGACCAGCGACGCCTCTATAATGCCTTCTTCAATTTGATCAACAACGCGATCTCTGAAGTGCCCGCAGGTGGCTCCGTAACCGTGTGCGGACAGCCTCCTACGTCTGAAGGTATGATCGTGGTTTCAGTCATCGACACGGGGCGAGGGATGCCGCCGGACGTGCGGGATCGGCTTTTCACCAAACGCGCCATTAGCACTAAACAGGGCGGGACAGGACTCGGCACCAAAATCGTGAAAGACGTGGTCGATGCTCACGGGGGAACGATTTGGGTTGAAAGTGAACTTGGCGCCGGAACGAAAGTACATATCAGGCTTCCTCACGTGCCAAGAGAGTCGGCTCGCTCTTAAATCGATCACCTCGAATGCACGAATATGTTCGTGGAACACCGTTCAGAACAGCACTCTAGCAGGCTGCGGGAAAACTCGGTTTATACGAAAAACACGGTTGAAATCTTCTCTGTGGTGCTGGGGCCAGAATAGCTCAGGATGCTCAAAAAGGCCGTTCAGCAAGGCCGCAGCGAGTGAAGACCGGAGGCGTACCCTCTGGGGTACGTTGAGGATCTGAACGATGCGAGAACGACGCTGACGGACTTTTTCAGCATCCTGCTAGGCGCTGGAGCACTACTCAAGCAAGGCTTGTTCACCGATGGCCCGCCTGACTGCATCCAATAGCGTTTGCGCCTGGACCGGCTTGATGAGATAGTCCACGACACCTTGCTTGAACAGAGAAGCCGCTCCATGGACATCAGGATGTCCAGCCAACACGATAACGGGTACAGACGGAAGCTTCGCCCGGATAAATGCGATGAGATCATTGCCATTCACCTTTGGCAAGTCAATGTCGCAGATGATTGTATGGATGGAGAAACCCGTGGGATGGGATTGGATTGCGGCAATTGCTTCCTCACTGTCAACGGCTTCAAGAACTTCGTAACCACCCTGCTTCAGCGCGAGGCCGACTGTTTTCCTGACATGCTCTTCGTCATCAACAATGAATACTCTCCCCATTATCATGCTCGTCCTCGCCGCGCCAACTGTGATATTGTAACGAATCGGTTTTAGTCGGGTGGGGTTACTTATATTGCCACTCTTGAGGATTTCCTATAGATCTCTTCATGATTAACTGCAACCCCCACAAATTAGGCATTCCTCCAGATGAGGAAAGTCTGCTACGCGCGCATCTTGCCAGGATGATGTACTCTTCCGGCTCCACCTGGACTATCCCCCCAAATAGACTCCCCCCTCGTTTGAGTCTATTCACTCCAATCCCAAGACCATTTAAACATGCGCAATTGAAGTACGAGCCTTCGCACAAAGGAACAGTACGTGGGCACGGGTGAATTCACGGACGCGAAATAGAATATTGAGGGGGATCGGCTCGATTCAGACAATCTCCGCAGCCGTTCCCTGCTCATACCCACGCTGAATCGGTTACACCATCTTGCTTGTTCCGTATAGACTTATCACGGAGGGCCGCTGTCTCATGCCAGGAACCATTCTGATAGTCGATGACGATGCCAGCATACGAAACACAGCCCGACTCGTTCT
Source organism: Nitrospirota bacterium (assembly GCA_041178465.1). Classification (GTDB taxonomy): domain Bacteria; phylum Nitrospirota; class Nitrospiria; order Nitrospirales; family Nitrospiraceae; genus Palsa-1315. The sequence goes on along the minus strand of JBEGVJ010000068.1, from coordinate 7,387 downwards.
TGCGCGTGAGGGCTATGGCATATTGGCCGCGCCTGATGGCGAGACTGCCATGCAATTGATGGCGACGGAAGACAACGCGGCCAACGTCTGCACGCTATTGTGTGACTTGGAAATGCCGAATATGGGAGGAAAAGAACTCATTGAGCATTTCCGGAAGCACTTTCCCAATATTCCGATTATCGTACTGAGCGGGGCATCCGACACAGTATTCCTCGACGGAATCGTTCAACGGGGGGTCTGTGATTGGCTCCGAAAGCCTGTCACTCGCGAGGCGCTCCTTGAAAAGGTGCGGACTGCGTCAAATCTCTTCTCGCTTCGGCAACAGCACAGATAACATGAATTTTGACACGCCGGAACAACCCGGCATCGAAGGCCCAGTGATATTCTTACGCGTACTGCCTTCCGGCTACAATACAAGGGAAGGGATCGAGGCCATGCAATGGTTCAATACACACCACTGCACTCACTCTAGCGCAAGATCGTGTTTCGTCCTTTCAGTCAAACGGAGCCTACAGCGTGAATATTAAAATTCTCGGCTGCTATGGCTCAGATGGGCTTCTCGAACATGTAGCCGGCCCTCATTCATGCAACACCTGCGGCTTCTTACTCAATGGCACGCTTCTTCTTGACGCCGGAACTGTCGCAAACAAGCTCCCACTGAGCGAGCAGAAGCAAATCCGGCACATCATCCTTTCACACCTTCACTTCGATCATATTAAAGGGCTGCCCACGCTAGCCGACAATCTGAGCGAGCAAATAAATACCCCTATCGTTGTAGCGGGCATCCCTGAAGTGATTCATGGGCTGCAACGTCACATCTTCAATACGGATGTGTATCCCGACTTTTTCAGCATCCCTACACCGGAACGTCCCACGCTTACTTCAGCATATCTGAAACCTGGAAATGCCTATTCGTTCTCAGGAATCGACATCACGCCTATCCTTGTAAATCACACCGTTCCAACGACCGGATTTATTGTCCATGATCACTCTTCTGCATTTGTCTACAGCGGAGACACTTATTCGACCGATGAGCTGTGGCACGAAGCGAAACGCATTCCTCACCTCAAAGCTGCCTTTATCGAATGTTCTTATCCGGATTCCATGGTTGAGCTCGCGCACATCAGCAAACATCTCACGCCGACATTGTTCGCACAAGAATTCAGAAAGCTCGATCGGGACGATATATCGGTATATCCCTACCATCTGAAGCCGGCATACAAGGATCAGATCCTGCGTGAACTTCGTGAGTTACACATCCCTGGCTTAAAGATCCTTGAGGAGGATCAAACGCTCACCATCTAGCCCCTGCACGTTCACTCACACACGCATCGAGCTTCCGATGGCGACGCACAGTACGCGCTCCCCCTGAAGCGCGCGCAGAAGGGTGCCATCGGCACCACGATCATGTCAGTCAGATTTACGACCCTGCCGCCTGAATTACATCAGGGCCAGCAACCCATGTTGTCGTTGTGGGTTCGGGGAAAGAACGAGCGTGAGGTCATGACTAATCTTGAGGGCTATCCGATAAGATCCGTCACTCATCGCCAACCACCGCGCAAGACAATTAACCCCGCAGCAACACGTCCCACAACTTCGTATAGACCGAGCCGCCCGGCTTCAATTCACTCTGCATCAGCGCGATCGATCCCACCGTTAGCTGGCCCAATGAAAGCGGCCGATCCACCAGCCCGCTCTTGGCGAGCGCGACGCCAACATGCCGTTCCCCCAGCCTAATTCGAGCCAAGGTCAGATGAGGACTAAAGGGTCTCGCCTCACGGAGAAAATTTAACCCTTCACAAGCCTGTTCAATTGCGCCATGGATCTCAGCGACCCGCTTCGCCTCTGCGCCTTTTTCCCACTGCTCCGATGGCCCGACCCACAACACGCGCGAACTATCCGGACGAGGAAAGACGCCGAGCCGTTCAAGCGGCACGATCACAGCCATTCGACCGCCAACAGCCTGTTCAAGTGCGGCGCGTAACGGCTCGATCATCTGCTCATCCATATCGCCCAAAAACTTGAGTGTCAGATGGATCGACGCAGCCTGCGCCCAAGAGATGCGTGTGCCTCGCGTCAGCTCCGGCTCGACTCGACGCTTCAACTCCTGTTGAACCGTGGCAAGCTCGGCCCGTAACGCTTCAGGCAGTTCGACGGCAAGGAAAGCCCGGATCACTTTGCCCTCTGATCGAGCAACCAGCGTCGCAAGAGATCCAGGGCGGCTTGCGACGAACGCTGCTTGATGACATTCCGATCGCCGTGGAAGCGATATTCTTTCGTAATTGGCTGGCCGGTTCCACCATCCAACCCGATATAGACCAGCCCGACCGGTTTGGCCTCGCTCCCGCCGCCAGGCCCGGCAATGCCGGTGACGCTGAGCCCCACCGACACCTTGGCTCGCTCGCGAATGCCACAGGCCATCGCCACTGCGACTTCTTGGCTCACCGCGCCCTTCTGGACGATGAGATCCGCCGGCACCCCCAGCATCTCCGTCTTCGCCCGATTGCTGTAGCAGACGGCGCCCCGATCCACATAAGCGGATGAACCGGCCACCTGGGTCAACCGATGGCCGATCAGCCCGCCGGTACAGGATTCCGCCAGCGCGATGGTCAGCCCTCGTGCCGCCAGTTCCCGCCCGACGACCTCTTCCATCTGGTCGCGCCCCTCGGCAAAAATCCAATCGCTGAGTCTCGAACGAACATCTTCAGCCAGTCTCTGCAATAGATCACGATGCTTCCCCTGAGCCGACTGATTTCCCTTCGTCGTCAGCGAAACCAGCACCGCCAAGGGTGAGACGAGCAATCCCAAATCGATGGGCGCTCCTTTCGGAACGAGTCCTTTCAACTTGGCATCGACATCCGCCTCTGCCAGGCCGAACGTATGAAACAGCAGCCGAGTGATCGGTGCTCGTGGCGGCTGACCTGACAACTTACCGGCAGCGAGCAGCAAGGGCAGGACTCCCTGCTGCATCATCGCTTCCATTTCCCGCGGCACGCCTGGCAAGGACACGATCAGCGTCTTCTTCCATGTCACACAGAATCCCGGTGCAGAGCCGACCGGATTCTTCAGCACCGTCGCACCGGAAGGAATCAGGGCCTGGCGCAACTGCGCAGTGGTTGCGCGGCGCCCCCATTGCGCGAGGCGGGCCGTCATCCCCTCCAACGCCTCCTTGCGACGGCCGAGTCTGTGCCCCGTCGCGGCAGCCACCGCCTCTCTCGTGCAATCATCCACCGTCGGACCGAGTCCGCCGGTCAGGATGATCACCCGGGCCCGCTTCGCAGCAGTGTGAATGGCCGTGACGATATCCTGCTTCGCATCGCCGACGACCGACTTGAAACGCACCGCGATGCCAAGCTTGCCGAGTTCGTCGGCGAGGAAAATGGAATTGGAATCGGACCGGCCCCCGATCAACAGTTCGGTCCCAATCGCGATAATTTCTGCATCAAGCGGGGAAACCATGCTCACCTCATCAGGCTACTGAAAAAATCCGCCAGCGGTATTCCCGATAGTCCTAGAGCGCATCTCGTTATTCGCGCGAGACTTGCGGGAAACGCGGGACGGCTGAGACGGACGACGGTTCGAGGTGTTCGGAACTTCGAGTCTCGCCTATCTCGCTCGTCCCGCCTGTCTCGCGCGGCTATCCTGCTAATGGATCATGGAGAAATCGACTATAAAACTCGACTCCCCTCCGTTCGCTGGAAAGACCGTGATGGTCGTTTTGGCGTTCGGATCGAAGTCCGCATAGTTGAATGATGCGACCACCTTCGCCTTGAATCGCGGAGGCTCCGGCCAGGCAGCGCTGCGATTGGCAAACCCATCGAAGCGGACGGTCACGGGTTTGATGGCTTTCCCTCCCTGATCGAACACCATATAGCTGTCCACCGCAAAGTTTGGAACGTCCCCGAAGATGACGGTGCTGACCAGCATGGTCTGACCTTCCAACACCTGCGTCACATCGGCCTCGCTCGGCTGGAGCCCCCGGAGGGCCATATGCGTCGCCATAACCGACAGCCCGCCGAGCTTCGTAATCAAAAACCCGCTGGGATGGAGTTCGTCAGTGGCGCCGAATCGAACATAAAACGTATCGGGAGGACTCCGCTTCTGCGCCGCCTCTTTCCCCTGCGTCAATGCGCCCTGAACTTGTTCAGAGATGGGGTGCACCTCGATGGCATGGGCCGACAGAGGAGGAAGACAACTCAGTGCCACACCGCCCCCGCACAGCAACAGGCGCCTCAATCCATGAACCGGTGCGAGCCACATGGGCATGCCAGTACCAGATCACTTTTCGCCTGTCAACGAACGGCCCCCGCACCCTTCAGTCGGTTGACAACGGCGAAGGCGAAGTGATAAACAACCGAGCCGCTACTTAGTGTGCCTTTTCAAGAAGTTATACGGAGGAGCCCGATGTCGACCCCAGAACAAACCCCGGCGCCCCACGCGCCAGCCCCAGCGCCTAAACGTCAATATGTGAACTTCGCCTTCTATAAAATCGACCCGGCCTGGCGTCGCCTCCCGGAAAGTGAGCGCGCCAAGGGTAAGCAGGAATTCCTAAACGCGGTTGAGGAATATGCAGGCCGAGTACTCGTGGTCGCCTACTCCTCCATCGGCATCAGGGGCGATTGCGACATCATGCTCTGGCGGATCAGCTACGAGCTGGAGCTGTTCCAGGACATGACCACCAAGATTTTGGCCTCGGGCTTGGGACAGTACCTGACCACTCCCTACTCCTATCTCGCCATCACTAAGCGCTCCGTCTACGTGGATCACCATACCCACGAGAATCAAGAGAGCAAGCGCCTGACCGTCGTGCCAGGAAAAGCCAAGTACATTTTCGTCTACCCCTTCCTGAAGACGCGCGAATGGTTCCTGCTCACCAAGGCGGCGCGGCAGGGCATGATGGACGAGCACATCGAAGTCGGCCATCGCTTCCCCTCGGTGAAGCTGAACACAACCTACTCATTCGGACTGGACGATCAGGAATGGGTCGTAGCGTTTGAAAGCGATAAACCGGAAGACTTCCTGGACCTCGTGATGGCGCTCCGCGAAACAGAAGGTTCGCGATACACGCTACGCGATACGCCGATTTTCACCTGCATTCGCAAAACCCTCAAGGAAACCCTCGACACGCTCGGCGGCTGACGCCACATCAGGCAACGTAGTGGGCACGGCCTTCGGTCTCACGACTGAAGGCCGTTTCTTTGTTTGTCGTTCGTGAAGCGTCGCTCGTATCTCGTCAAAAAAAGAGCATATGCGTATAGCCAATAGCGTATGGTCTGAAATGAAGAGGGGTGTTTTCATTTCAGCTATAAGCTATGCGCTCTTATCCTCCACGAGATACGTTCCACGATTTTCCGCTGGCGGCCTTTTTCAGCATCCTGCCAGCGGACTCGCCGCTTTGACAGCCCAATCTCCCGTGTGATACCTCTAATAGCTGAGGCGGACATTTAAGAACCAGGCGCCTCGACACTATCCATGGCTGACAATAACGCACTCTACGCAATCCGCTTTCCCGACGGATCGTTGAGCCTGTACATCGACGAAGACTACGCGATTGAGCGCGGGGTAGACCCGGCCACCCTCACACGCGTAGAAATTCCACGAGACATGTTCGTCAGCGGAACCATTCAAGAGATTCGCGAATACGTCGCCCTCTATCTGGAATCGCGCCACTCCGGTACCGCATAGGGGCTCTCATGACCACCATAACGTCACCCGCTTCCCTCCTGACCGCTGACATGATCCGATCCGTCATCGATGCCATGCCGATGCAAGGCCGGATCATGCTGCGACTGATCCTGCTCCAATACTTTGATGTGACGGACGAAGAAATTCTCTACATGGTGGCGGACCAACCGGATCCCCGCTGCGTCACCGGCACCAAGCGCACGAGCAGCATCATAACCAAAGAATCGATTAAAGCCATCACAGACCGGCGCGATCAATACCGCAGACAGGTGCGGCTCAAACGGGAGCGGACCTGGCTGCAATGCGAATCATTGCGGAGGCTCCTGCACCTCCGTGAAGGCCTCGCCGACCGCGCCCGCACCATCCTGACCGAGCGTTTCTCCGTTTCTGCAGAAGCCCTCGACGCCTTGCAGGCCTCCGCCAGAACCGTGCTGCCCAGGCCGGCCATCCGCCTGCTAGAGCAACGTTGGGAGGCCAATGAAATCACCGCCGAAGACTATCAGCAGCAACGGCTGAGCATCGAGTTCCAAACCCAGCTCCGCATGGCCGAGAAATATCGCAAACGGCTCGACCTGGCAGAACGCGAGCGACAGACCGCGATCTACGCACCGCTGCAAGACCACGAAATCGGACATGTGTGGGGCATCCCAGCCGGCAGTCTGGCTGCACGAAAAGTGAAATACCTCACGCAATACTTGCAGGCGATCCAGACGAAGTTACAGGCCGACGCGCCTGGCACGGCCGCAACGACGTCGCCATTGGATTTGTGGAAGGAAACCTTCTCCGTGCTCGCGGAGCAGCCCATCGAACGTTCGCTCTCAACCTACGACGGATTGGAAAAAACCGAATCCGCGCTCATCGACAAACTCACCGCAATGGTCTGGGGCAGCCTGGCGGAGGAGACCGAAGTCAAATTCTGGACCTCGCTCGTCTTCGGCGCCAGCTCCAATGCCATGCACTCGGAAATCACCAGAAACTTGTTCGGGCTGCAGCGGCTCACCGCCATCCTCAACGATATGGACACCTCGGTCGAAGCGCTGGATGAAGAGTTACTCAAACGGACGGCGCCGAGGCAAAAACTGGAAGCGGCCGCACTGGAAACCCCTGCCGAGCCTCCGGTGCGAGAGTTGAGCGAAATGCAGGCTCAGATCCTCAACAGCATGAGAGGGGAAGACGCGAGCGGTAGAGCCTCCGATAAATGGTAAGAACACATCCCTGATTGCGCTTTACCTCCGGTGAGGTATAATACAGCCACATGATGACCAGACTGTCGAGCCTCCAGCCCCCGCCTCACCATCACCAAACCTCGTGCCTCCTGATTCTCGCCTTCTCCCTGTTCGCCTCGATTTCCATCCCGTCGTTTGTTCACGCATCGAGCCTTCTGGAGATTGCTGAACTGCTCACTCATCCCGAGCAGTACGACCGCCAAGAAGTGGTGGTACGCGGCCAGGTCACCAACGTCCAACTCGCAACGAATCGGCAAGGCCAGCCTGCCTATGGGTTTCTGCTGAAAGATCAGGCCGGTACGCTGAAGGTCATCAGCCTCGGTCAGATTGAGGTTCGGGAAGGCGACCAGGTGATCGTGGAAGGAGTTTTCTCGCGCCTTCGTCAGGCAGGACGCACCATCATCTACAACGAAATCAAAGCCCTCTCGATCACGCCGATGAACCGGCTCAACCCCGATCTGGTCGGCTGAGCACAA
>JBEGVJ010000067.1:0-37260 GCA_041178465.1 Nitrospirota bacterium | reverse complement strand
CGCCGACCCGCACGGTGAATGGGACAACCCCTTTAGCCTTCGGGGTATAGGACAACCGCGCCCGCCCATCGCTGCCGGTCTTCGCCGTAGCGACGACATTTCCGGCAATGACAAACTCGATTGGTTCTCCTCCCAAACCTGTCTCCGGGGAGCCCGTCCTGGTCAGCGCGACTTCAATGGTGACAGACTGAGTAGACGAGGTGAGATGATCCTGAACGGTCAAGGTTCCAGGAATCTTCTCCGCCGCAGAGAGGATGGTGGTCGCAGTCAAAACAATGAAGATACTGAGGAAACCGGCTCTGCGGAATGGGACAGTCCTAAGCCGCATAGTCGGCCACGACGAGGAGGAAATCACGCTTTCAAGACTGCCAGCACGGCATCGACATGCCCATCGACCTTGACCTTGCGGAAAATGGCTTTCAGCTTACCGCTCTGATCGATGACAAAGGTGCTGCGTTCGATGCCCCAATACTTTCTGCCGTACATGCTCTTCTCTTTGTAGACACCGTACGTTTTCGCCACGGTCTTCTCTTCATCGCTGAGCAGGGTAAACGGCAAGGTAAACTTCTCGATGAATTTCTGGTGGGATTTCTGTCCGTCAAAACTCACGCCGAGCACCACGCCGCCGGCCTTCTTGATCTGCGTGATCTGATCGCGGAAGTCACACGATTCCTTGGTGCAGCCAGACGTATTATCTTTGGGGTAAAAATAGAGAACCACCTGCTTGCCGGTGAAGTCTTTCAGGCTGACCGGTTCTCCCGATTGATCGGGAAGAGTGAATGCGGGAGCTTTATCGCCGACTTCAAGTTCTGTTGCCATCTCAATCATTTTTCCTATGGCTATCGCGGCCCGCTGCCGATGCCAGGCCTGCTGGTCCCGACTGGATGCTCTTTGTGCACCTTGGGAGAATCCGGGCTGCCGAAGGGACGGAGCGCGGGAGAATCCCAGATCACTTTGTCGCCCGGAGCCAGGTTGGCCGCCTCTACGAACTGTTGCCGCGCTTGTTCCGTGTCGCCCAACGCATTCAAGGCCAGAGCATAGTTATAGTGCGCCGGCCCCGATTGAGGAGCTGCGGCCACCGCCTGGAAAAAGTAGTTTTTCGCGGCGTCGAACTGCCTGGCTTGATAGGCCTGCGTCCCCTGCTCGGTCAAGGTCACGGCTTGCGGCTTCACTCCTGACTCGAGCGCCAGCGGGACCAACGGCGTTGCCTTGCTCTTGGAACAGGCAACGACTCCGACAAGCAAGAAAACCACTCCGAGCAGGGACAGGTATTTCATCGCGCCTCCATGTACCATCGCACCTCACCCCTTTACGTGTTTCCGCGTCTCTTCCTCGAACGTCTTCCGATACAGCACGTCCCACTCCGCACTGCCCTCGACAATCCCGCGCGAGTAGGAGGCCAACTTGGCCTTGACCTTTCGGTCGATCTCTTCTTCTTGCGCCAACTCGGATGCCAGCACCCGCTTGATCTCTTTCAGGACCCGCCCCTCGTCGGCCTGTATCGCCGCCAGCGGGCTTTTCTTGACCGTCTGAAGAATGATGTGGGAAAGATGGCTGATTTTGTCTTCGCTCAACATGTCCGGTCCTCGCGTGAAGGGTGATGCGTGACGAGTGATGAGCCATTCATAACTTCCGGCCATCCCCTCTCATCACCGATCACTGATCACAGAATGATACCCCGCTCCCGTGCCAGCTTCGTCTTCACCATCGTGAACATCCGCTGAAAATCCACTTGCCCCCGCTCGATCTCTTGCTCATAGGCTTTCAGCAACTGCCGTACTTCCGCGTTCAGACGGTCTTCGACCGACAATTCTTCGAGAATGGCATGGTCGATCTGCTCGACGAACGCCTTGCGATCCCCGACGATCGCTACCTGCCCTTCCTGCTGCAGCCTGGCGACAATCGACTCCGAGATGTGGCGAACGCGTTCTTTCGACAATCGCATGGCTATACTCGTTCGATCTTAATGGTCGGCACATCCATGACCCGCCGCAGCGCCGAGGCATCCCCGATAATACGACCGATCACATTGACACGGTCGGCCGGGACCGGATCCTGCCCCATGCTCATCGGGGTGCGCCCGAAGAAAATGGCCAGAACCTGCCCGGCTCCCCAGAATGCGACGTCGCCGACTTTGACTTGATTCGTCGCCGTCTCCCGATGGTCCTTGACTCCGGCCAATTTAAAATAGAACTCTTCGCCCCATGTGTTGACCGGACTTTCGACCGGCAATGCGGCGTAGACTTCCTGCGCCGTCTTCGTCGACTTGAGTTCCGCGTCGAGCTGCACCGACCCGACGGTAATGCGAATTTTGTTGGGAAGATCAGCCATTGTGTTCCAATCGGCGCCTCTCGGCGACCATAAGATGAAAACCCGCTCAGGACGCGGACTTTAGCTTGTTTATTCGGTGAAATCAAGGCTACAATCCGGCAATCCATGCTGACGTCATCCTTCGTTCTACTCAAAGGTATCGGCCCAAGTTCCGAACGCCGTCTCTGGCAGGACGGCATTCGTGATTGGGCTGCATTCCTCCAGTCTTCGACCCTTCCCGGCATCTCTTCGGCCAGAAAAGAGTGGTATGACCGCGAGCTCGCCACCGCCCAGGCGCGCCTGAGGGAAGGTGACGCGCACTTCTTCGGCACCTGCCTGAAGAGTCGCGATCACTGGCGCCTCTTCGAGACGTTTCGCCGTCGCACGCTCTACCTGGACATTGAAACGACCGGGCTGTCTGCGCGCGAGGGGCAGGTAACGGTGGTCGGGTTGTACCGCGACGGGCGCATGACGAGCTTGGTCCGCGGGGAAACGTTAACGGAGGACCGATTGCATGCAGAACTGGAACAGACCGACCTCTTCATTACGTTTTTCGGCAGCGGATTTGACGTTCCCTATTTGCAGGCAAAGTTCCCCCGGTTGAATTTCAAGAAACCGCACTTCGATCTCTGCTTCGCGGCGCGCAGGCTCGGCATGCAGGGCGGGCTGAAACTGATCGAGCAGGAGCTCCAGATTGCGCGGGAGACCGATGTGCAGGGACTCGACGGATGGGAAGCCGTTCGCCTGTGGCACCAGTGGTGTGCGGGAGACAAGGCCGCACGCGATCTGCTGCTCCGATACAACGAAGCCGATACCAAAAACCTCGAACCGCTCGCGGCATGGCTCTACGACCAAATGGTCGCGCGATTCGGCCCCTCTTCCGCCGGATTTCCACCGACCCGCCACCAGGAACCGGCCGAGGTCGCTCCGTGACACAGTCCCCGCAGTGGACCGGGGTCGGTCGAACCGAGACGGGTTATATTCGGACCTCGAACCAGGATGCGCTGGCCCTCCTGAACGACTGTTGCGTCTGGATCGTGGCCGATGGGATGGGTGGTCACCCGGCAGGGGATCTCGCGGCCCAAACCGCCGTGGCCGTGGCGGCACAACGTGCGCGAGAACAAATGGCCTGGCTCCGCGAACATCCGGGGTCGGCCGCCGAATTTGTACGAGACCTCGCGACGAGCGCTAATCGGCAGATTCATGACCTCGTACTGGCACAACCGTCCTTGCAAGGGATGGGCACGACGTTCGTGGCCTTAGCGATCACCCCGGCACCGATGCCCGTCGCGCATATCGTTCACTTGGGAGATAGCCGCGCCTACCTCTATCGAACAGGACAGCTCAAGCAATTGACGCGCGATCACACCCTGGTCGAGACATTTGTGCAGCAAGGCCTCATCGATGCGACCACGGCGCTCACCCATCCTGAGCGTCACATCTTGACCAACGGCCTGGGGCTGGGCATCGAGGTGAAACCGGAGTTGACCTCCACGCCGGTTACTCAGCAGGACCTGATCGTGCTCTGCAGCGACGGGCTCACGAAAATGTTGGAGGACGCGGCCATCGCGTCGGTCCTCTCCCGCGCGAACGGCAATCCCAACCGGGCCTGCCACGACCTGATCGAGCAGGCGCTGAACAGAGGCGGAATAGACAATGTGACCGTGATCGTCGTGGCCTATCAAGTTTAGGTCGGCCCCCATGCTTCGCCGTTGACAAGACGAAACCGGCTGTGTAGCCTGGCTTTCCAGTCAGTTCCTCCTCTTCTGCCACAGAGGAGGCCACCACATAAAGAGGCTCTTATGTCCTGCGTTGTTCGCGGCGCCCTATTCGTCGTAGCGTTCCTCTTGATACCCGTACACACGACGGTCGGTTTGGCCCATGAATCGACCGGTCCAGAGATGGCCATCCGCGCCCTGGTTCGCGCCAACGCCGAGATGGATCTGCCGACTCTCTCTCGGCTCATGGCACATGACGCCGATATCACCAGCTACACCATCGGTGGACGGAAATATGTGGGATGGCCGGAGTTCGAACATGACATGCAAGAAGAGTTTTCCTCCGTAGCCAAGCTCGAGCTGCCTATTCATGAGCTGAAAGTCTGGACGAAAGGGCCCTTCGCCTGGTTTACCATGGAACTGGACTATATCCGCTTCGTGGGAGAGGGCCAGGATCAACGGAAAACGGTGCTTCCTCTTAGGGAAAGCGGTGTCCTGGAACAGCGGGGAGGACAATGGATATTATTGTCCTGGCATGAGTCGTACCGGAACATGCAACTCGCCGCCCCTGTGGCCCAGCATCACACAACACCGTCCCCGCAACACTTGGTCAGCAACGATCACCTGTCGTCGACGCCGGACCTGAGCGGGGAATGGGAAGTCCTCGAGGTGGAGGACGACAAGCGCTATAAGGCCACACTCGACAAAGCCGGCAACGGCCCCTATACCCAACACGGTGGCCGCTTCGTCACCACGAAGTATGCGGACAGGCTCTGGCAAGGCACCTGGCAGCAGCCTGGCAACGATCGCGAAGGGGGCTTTGAACTCCTCCTCTCCGAGGACGGAACCCAGGCGAAGGGTGTGTGGTGGTACTCGCGGGTCGGCACCCACAAAAACATTCCCCCTCGTGAACACGGCGGAACGTATGTGTGGAAACGAGTGGCCACGCCGCCGCCCACACGATGACACTCACGTACCCTACAGGCCCCTGCGAGCATCGCACCACATGTTCACGCGACCATTTTTATTCCTGGGAGGTTTTATGCGTCAGGCACTCCTCACTCTGCTCGCCGGCATCTGCCTGGTGACACCTGCCCTGGCAGACAGCGGGCACGACCACCATGCCGTCCCAACGCTGTCCCATCAAACGACGACGACGGTGACGTTCGAAGCCAATACCGTCACCATCACGTTTGGCCCTATCGACCTTCCGACCGCTCACGATGGAGAACTGGCGGCCTCGCTGCCCAAACATAACTTTCAGCTGCCCAAAGATATGTATATGGTGGGATATAAGACTGCGGTCTTTACTAAGGCGGGAAAGGCGCTCCCGCGGAACTACCTCCATCACATCCTCATGCTCAACAACGACAAACCGAGCGTCTCATGCCCGGGTGAACCGTTGTTCTTTGCCGGCGCAGGGCTGGAGATGACCGAGACGCGCTTTCCCGATGGCTACGGGGTCAAGCTCGCCAAGGGCGATCACCTCATGTCGATTGTCGCCTTTTATCACGGAGCACCGATCACCAAGGACGTCATGGCCAGCTTTACCATGTATATGGCGCCAGAGGGTGCCCCTGTCAAAGAGATGGACGTGTATCAGGTGGGGGTTAATATTGTGTGCTTCAGCAAATTCTCCCAGCGGGGCCCGGACCAGACGGATGAAGGAATTGAGATTACAGCCGGGGTCCAGGTTCACCGCAAGCCGCTCAAGTTTTTGATGGATGGCTGCGTCAAGTTCGCCTACCCCCACGGACATGACGAACTCCTTATGATCGGACTGGACAATACGACCAAGAAACAGACCCTGCTGCGAACGGTTCCCGACGTCACTCAGGACGGAACCTTCATCGAGTTTCGGCCTCACCAAGTCTATGCGGACAGTCAGGGGTTTCCGGTGACGAAGGCTGACGACTACGAGATGGTGATGGTGCATCACCATCCCCTGCAAAAACACCAGGCCCAGCATGGGATGGGAAACTACTTACTGTACATGACTCCCGGCGCCTGTCCACCGGCACCCAACACGCAACCCGCCAAATAACGGCAACACCTATTCCTCTACCCGCCGCATCCGTGCGGCGGGTATGGTGTGACAGTCCCTCTCGCGACCGACGCCTTGCCTCCCTCTCCTGCCAGGCAATCTGTTCGCTATCGAAGTCCGTACGGCTCCCCCTGCAAAAAAAATGGACCTATTCCGTCAATCAATCTGCAAAGATTTTTTCCTCACGACAGCATAGACATCGTCGCATGAGTGAGCCCGCACCCTCTTGCGTTCGAGAAGTAGGCCCCCTTCGCCCTCATCGAAAAAGATAAATCCGCTAGCTGAACATGCCCTTGCCGTGTATACTGCCCCGTACATCTTTGAACACTTAAATTTTCCATGCTCAATCTGCACTTCTACCGGCTGGTCACCTGGCGCCCCTGCGCTCCCTGTTCTCTATGACGTCACACACATCGAATACCGACACCTTATTGCCGCCTTCCTCCAGCGAGCCGTTGAACATCGTCACCCAATTTGCGGCAGACCTGGGGACGATGACCGATCTGACGACACTCGGAAATCGCATTATCCAAGAGTTATGTCGCGCAGGAGCCGCGACCCATGGAACGCTGTTCCTCCTGGATCGCGAGCACGAATGCTACCGCCGCACCAATACGGTTGGCCCGATTGCCCCCGCAGTCGTCCCCTCTACGCTGGCCGCGAGTCACCCCCTTCCTCGCCACCTGCTCGCAACCAACCGAATGATGACGCAGGTCGACTCGGCGGCAGCCTCTCAAGAGACTGACTCAGAAGCCCACGCACGCGCGGCCATGGAGTCGATGCAGGCCACACGCATCGTGCCGCACCTCAATAAGGGCCGTCTCATCGCCTTCTCGCTGCTGGGAGCCGCAATGCCTGCCGCTCGGGAAAATGCTCTGACACAGTCCTTGCTCGCCGCACTGGCACAAACCGCCACAAATGCGCTTGACACCATTGTGCTGCACGAAGACCTCCATCGCTCACACACACTCATGAAACGCACGGATCGGCTGAAATCCCTTGAGACGATCGCCGGCGGCTTCGCGCATGAAATCAGAAACCCCCTGACGTCGATTAAAACCTTCATCCAATTGGCGCCCGAACGAAAAGACGACCCGGAGTTCATTCAAGAATTCAGCAAAATCGTGCTCGACGATGTATATCGGATCGAACGGCTGATCCAGGAAATTCTCGACTACGCCCGATACATGGAGCCCAAGCTGACGGACGAGGACATCAACGACATTGTCGCCTCGTGTCTCTACTTCATCGACGTCAAGGCGGACAGCCGCGGAATCAAGATTGAAAAAGAATTGGCACCCGACCTGCCTCGTGTCATGCTGGACCGGCAACAGATCAAGCAGGTCCTGCTCAACCTCCTCCTCAATGCCATGGACTCGATGGCAGCAAAAGGTGGGCGGTTGCGTGTGTATACGCGTAAGCTGGTGAAGCCGGAAGGGAACGTGTGGGCTCACATCGAGATCGAGGATACCGGTGAGGGAATCCAGGACACGAATCTCGAACACATTTTCGATCCGTTCTTCACAACCAAACACGAGAGCGGAGAGCACGAAGGCACGGGACTTGGGTTGACGATTGTCCATCAAATCATTCAAGAACATCACGGCGAAATCCAGGTGAAGAGTTCGGTCGGCGTGGGCACCACATTTTTCGTGAGCCTGCCAGCATTACCCGCATAGCCACCAACACCTATGGACACCACCATGAAAAAACGAGTGTTGTTGATCGATGATGATGCCAGGGTCCGGGCCTCGTTGAAAGCGGTGCTGGAGCCGATCTACGAAACGATCCAAGCTGCCGATGCCCAGGAAGGCCTTGAGCTGTTTCGCAAGGAAGCCCCCCACCTGGTCCTTCTCGACGTCATCCTCCCAGGCACCGATGGGCTGGCGGTTCTCCAAACTCTCCGCGCCGAGGATCGCACCGCACCGGTCATCATGCTGACGGCAACGAAATCGGTCAAAACCGCCGTCGATGCGATGAAGTTCGGCGCCGCCGACTATCTTTCGAAACCCTTTGATGTGGAGGAACTCCGCATCATCGTCGAGCGGGCGCTCAAGGACCAGGAACTCCAACGGGAAGTCAAACAACTCCGTGCGCAAGTCGTCCGGCGCTATGCCTTTCACAACCTGATCGGCAAGAGTCCGTCGATGCAGGACATCTACACGAAAATTGAACAAGTCGCCGACAGCCGCACGACTGTCCTGATCACCGGCGAAAGCGGCACGGGCAAGGAACTGGTTGCCAAGGCGCTCCATTACAATAGCGCCAGGCGCGAGCGCCCCTTCATTGCGCTGAACTGCGCCGCCCTGCCTGAAACGCTCATTGAGAGCGAGCTGTTCGGTCACGAGAAAGGCTCGTTCACGGATGCCTCGGCTCGTCGGGTCGGCCAATTTGAACTCGCCAACACCGGCACGCTTTTCCTCGACGAGATCGGCGATCTGAGCGCCATGACGCAAGCCAAGCTTCTGCGCGTCTTGCAAGAGCGGGAGTTCACCAGAGTCGGTGGCGTGCAATCCATCAAAGTCGATGTGCGCATTGTGGCCGCCACGAACAAGAATCTTGAGGAACTCGTTCGCAAAGGGCAATTCCGCGAAGACCTCTATTACCGCATCAACGTCATTGCGCTGTATCTGCCCCCACTGCGAGAACGGGGCGACGACGTCCCTCTCCTTGCCAAGCATTTTCTGGCGAAACGGATCGAGGAAGAAAACCGGCCGCCCCAAGACTTTACCAAAGAGGCCGTTGACCTGTTGAGCCGCTATCCCTGGCCTGGCAATGTACGGGAAATGGAAAACATCATCGAGCAGGCATTCATCTGGTCCAAGGGATCGGACACCATCACCCCCGAACATCTTCCGGCCGTTCTCAAGAACGACACCCGCTCTTCTTCACTTCGCGACGACACGCTCACCGGGCGACTGTCGCTCGAAAAAGCCGTCATGGAATTCGAGCGCGAAATTATTTTGGATGCCCTCAAACGAACGAACTACGTCCAAACACACGCCGCCAACCTGTTGGGAATCAGTCGCCGCATGCTCAAATACCGCATGGATACATTGGGGATCGGCCGACCCGATAACGAAGTCGCGGTCGAACCTCAGGCCCTAGTGCAGGAATAACACACCTCACTCCCCCCAACTGCGTCTTTTTTACACAGCCAGCCCTAACCAATTTTTTCAGGTGTACGTAGTCATCCTTTCAAGGAAACTACATATAGGGTTCAAACGTACATGGACCACACTCCATGGAGACCACATCCTAACTCGCTGAAACGGAATGAGAATTGCTTGACACTATACGTACTTCACGTTAGTTCATATTTATGATGATGAATGCATCTACGAATTCTGAGCCAGTAAAGAATAAGCCGACCCTGCTCGTGATCGACGACGAAACAGGGCCTCGCGACGCCCTGAGGTTCATTCTCCGCCCATTTTTCAATGTCCAATCAGCGGAATCAGCCGGTGCAGCACTTGACATACTGCGGTCCCAGCAGATCGACATCATCACGCTCGATCAAAAACTTCCAGATCGTCAGGGCCTCGACCTCCTCCAGGAAATCAAGCAGGACCACCCCGACATTGAGGTCATCATCATCACCGGGTACGGGAGCTTAAAGTCTGCCCTGGAGGGAATACGCCATGGCGCGGCCGGCTATCTGCTCAAGCCCTTCAACGTTACGGAATTGCTGTCTCTCGTCAACCAGACGCTCGAAAAGAAACAACGGCTCGATTTCCTCAGGCGTTTTATCAGAACATCGACCGACCTCTGGGGATCAGAAGCCGAAAGTGCGCAGGCGTGGAAAGAATTATTCGCGGGATACCGGGCGCTCGGAAAACCGGCATTCGATCGTACGCCCAGCTCCGAGTCCATGCCGGACCTTCTCCCGCTGCTCTCCGATCTGCTTGAAGCCAAGGATCGCCAGTTACTCAACCACTGCAGCCGAGTCAGCTTCTACGCCACGCTGTTGGCCAACCGCATCAACCTGACACCCGCTGAGCAGAAATCGTTGGCGTTGGGAGCGTTCCTCCACGACATCGGTAAAATCGGGCCTGAGACCTATCAATTTGCCGACGATGAAATCGCCGTCACCGGCGAGTCTGTCGGCAATCGGCAACACCCGGAACAGGGCGCGAAACTCGTGTTACCGCTGGGGCTTCCAGCCGAGGTGGGTCAGATTATCGCCTATCACCATGAGCGGTGGGACGGCTCAGGCTATCCGTATGGACTTCAGGAAGAAGGAATCCCTCAATTGGCCCGCATCGTCTGCCTCGCGCAGACGTTCGACCACCTGACCGCGGAGCTGCCAGGACGGATGCCCCTCTCGGTCGATGATGCGTGCCAACAAATGCTGTCGCACGCCGACACCCACTTTGAACCAAAGTTAACAGAGCTCTTTGCGCGGGTGATTCAGGAGTGTAAAAGCTCCCTTCCCGTTATGGCGATGGCCACCGCTCCAGCCGACCGATCCAACTCCTGACACGATACCGCGAACGCCCGCAGGCTCGCTCATTCAGACCGCTTTCCCTTTGCCCCCGCAAGGAGTTCTGCGGCCGTTTCACGCACTTTTTTCGTAATCGTCAGGCCGCCCAACATTCTGGCGATTTCCTCTTCAGGCCCCGTCCCTTTGAGCACTCTGACCGACGTCGATGTCCGGTGACTCTCCTGCCCCTTCTCCACAAGCAGATGATGCTCCGCGTGGGCGGCGACTTGAGGAAGATGGGTGATGCAAAATACTTGATGAAACGATCCGAGCCTCCGCAGTCTCGTTCCCATGGCGGCAGCGACCGCCCCGCCCACGCCCGTATCGATTTCGTCAAATACCAGAACGGGAACCTGGTCCATCTCGGCCAACACCGTCTTCAGCGCCAGCATGATGCGCGAGAGTTCTCCCCCTGACGCCACGCGCCCCAACGATCTCGGCGGTTCGCCTGGATTGCTTGAGAGGAGGAACTCCACTCGATCTCGCCCGGCCGGGCCAAGCGCCTCAATCGACTCATCACTGGAAACCTGCACCTGAAACACCGCCTGCTCCATTTTCACCGCCGCCAGCTCCGCTCCCACGAGTGTCGTCATTCGCTTGGCCGCATCTGCTCGCTTCCTGGACAGCTGCTGTGCCAGCGTGCGGAGGCGTTGCGCCTCTTCGTCCAGCCGCACGGTCAATTCAGCGGTTCGCTCTTCACGATTTTCCAAGAGCTGCAGCTCCTCCTGCACCCGTCTGCCCATCGCGACGACCGCTTCGAGCGACCCTCCGTACTTTTTCTTCAATCGCTGGATTAAATCGAGCCGGTCCTCCACGGCAGCCTGCCGGTCGGGATCTGCCTCTAACTGTTGTGCGTAATCACGCAGTCGCCCGGCAAGGTCTTTGAGTTGAATCGCCGATTCCGTCACAACCTGTTCACAGTCTCCCATCGCCGGATCGGTCTGGACTAACTCTGCGAGGAGCCGTCCAATCCGCCCCAGCCTGCTAAGGACAGCCTGCTCATCCTCCTGCAACTCGGCCTGAGCTTCGTGGGCCAGCTCCCGAAGCCGATGCGCATGGACCAGCCGCTGCCGCTCGCTTCGCAGCCGCTCTTCTTCATCGGGCAACAGGCCGGCTTGTTCGATCTCCTGAGCCTGGAACCGCAACATATTCTCACGTCTCGCACGATCGACGTCGTCGTTCTGCAACGCATCCAACTGCGTGCGGAGATCTCTCCAGCTCCGATAGACCTGCTCATACCGCCCACGGAGCTCATGAAGGCGCCCGAACGCATCGAGCGCATCTAATTGTTGCGTGGTCGCCAATAACGATTGCTGCTCATGTTGGCCATGAATATCGACGAGGGTTCCCCCCAGTTCTTCGAGCACACGAAGGGGGCAGAGGCTGCCGTTGACGTACACCCGGTGGCGGCCCGAGCGGGAAAGCACGCGCCGGAGAATCAGCTCCGACTCGTTCGGACCGAGGATGTCTTGTCGCCGCAGGCGCTGAATGAGTGGATGGGTGTCCGAAAGGTGGAAGGCCGCTTCGAGCTGTGCCTCGTCTGCTCCGGAACGGATCTGGTCGGTCGAGGCTCGCCCGCCGACCAGTAAGGCAATGGCATCGATGAGAAGCGATTTGCCAGCCCCTGTTTCTCCGGTTAGGACCGTAAATCCTGGCTGGAATTGGAGACTCAGCTGCTCAATGAGCGCGAAATTGACAATGCGCAACTCGACGAGCATTGCGGCGGGTGGCTACATTTCTTAGGCTGAGCCGGCTGGCTGCGCCAGCAGGGAATCGATCATTTCTTTGAACTGCCGCTTCGGTCGTGCCCCGACAAGTTTTTCCACGACCTGGCCATTCTTGAAAAACAGGATGGTCGGGATACTCATAACCTGATAGCGTCCTGCCACTTCAGGATTTTCATCGGTATTGAGCTTCCGCACCTTCACTTTTCCTGCATACTCTTTGGCCAATTCCTCGATGACCGGAGCGACCATTTGGCAAGGACCGCACCAGACAGCCCAGAAGTCTACCATTACGAGTTCAGAGGCCTTCATGACATCCGCATCCCACGTTGCATCTTCGACCTTCAGTGCATCACCTGCCACGTCGCATTCCTCCTTCGCTGAGTACACAATACATAGAGAATCGGTACGGCATCGTATACCAGCCCTCTTCGGGGAGTCAAACCCCCGAACCAGCGCCTGGCATTACCAGGACCAGCCGGGCGGCACGCCAAGCCACCATCCATCCGGGCGCATCTTTCGCCACGCGGTTTGCTGAGCCCATACACGCACGACAACCGGAGCATCCAGACGCATTGCCAATGCTGCCGTCGCATCGGCTTGCTTCTGCGCAGCCGACTGGATCAATTCTTTTGCCATGCGCGCAAGGACGTCCGGAGGATCGAGCAAATCCTCGGCGCGACCGGTTACGAGATTGAGGTACAGATGCTCCATCGCCACCCATTGATCGGCACGGGCCAACGAGTCGGCATAGGCATCCAATGCCTGATACACATAGGTCAGATAGGTATAGGTTTCCGCTGAGGGGTGCGCGGCCACTTCCTGCTGGCAGGCCTCGACCGCGCGCCGACAGTCGCCCGCTGCAAGATAGACCCTGGCCCGCTGAAGATGGGTGAGCGAATCCCGCCCGGTCGTCACAGACGGGGCTCCGCAACCAAGCAACAGGAATGCGGTCACGAGAAGCAGCCCCGAACCGAACATCGCACGAGTCATGCTGCCAGCGAATCCGCTCACCGTCCGCTCCCGCCCATCTCGTGCTGTGGCATGACCGATTGCGGCCGCCCATAGGGGCCTCCCGGCGCAGCCCATGGCAGACCTTTCTCCCCGACAAGCAATGGGCTAAGAATACTTCGGAGCACCACCGTGCCAAAATTCTCCGTCCAGCCGATGCCGGTTAAACTCAACATGAAATTGTACTGCGCACGGTCTGGGAACTGGAGATAGTACAACCCCAACGACCAGCACTTGCAGTAATTCTGATAGAGGGCGACGACATCATACTCCGGGCTCTTGCTGCTCTTCACGTCGTAGTAGCCCTTGGCGCCGATTGTCCAGCCCCATGGCGTTCGAAACCCTCCGCCAGCCGTGACAAACTGAATCTCTGCCGTCGGCGCATAGACTTCATTGAACGAAACAGGATTCCAGACGTCGCCGCGGCGCACACGGTTCCCCTCTCGTGAAAACCGCTGTCCGACTTCCAGATACCAGTAGTTGGACTGCTGAACCCGGAAGTCGGTGTTAAATTGGCTCATCGTGGATCGGTAGGGATCGAAGAACGCATCGACAGTCAGATACTGGTTGATGGCAGGCAGCTGGCCGGGAACAGCCCCGGCACCCCGGCCGAACGCGGCACCAGCTGCCTGAGCCGGCGTGAACTGAGGGGTCGTATTGCCGATCACGGCCCGCAGCCAGAGGTCTGAGAATTTCTTTCCCTCAATGGCCACCGTCGCAGGCTGGAGCGGTTGCGTAACCGATCCGAGGATCGGAGAGACGCCCGGTGTAAAATCTCGCGCCCGCTGCTGCACCGCTCCCACGTGATAACTCTGGGCCATCGTGAAATCCAGCCAGTTGAAACTGCTGCCGCCCGCTTGCTCCAACAGCCGGCTGCGGACCGCATAGGTCATCAAATTTTTCTTCGGCAGATCGTCCACCTGATCGATCTGCGCGATCTTCGACTGGTCGGTGGGAGGCACATACTCATAGACGACACTCGGCTCAATCGTGTGCAGAAACGACCCACCCTCTCCGACACCAAACCGGCGGCTCAACTTGGAGGTGGCATCAATGCTCGCCCAAAACGTTTCCCGGTGCTGGCTGCTGCTCGACTCGACGCCTCTCGTGTAGTAGGACTCCCGGACTTTGACTTGCGGCGTCAACCCGACGACATGCCCTAGATCAATGACATCGGTGGAGAGACCGGGCAGCAGGTCCACCCGATTCACGGTAAAACCTTGCTCCCGGTAAAAATTCACAAAATTGCCGTCCAGCCCAAACAGCACCGGCGAACTGAGGAGCGACGTGTTCGAAAGGCTGTAGCCGATTTCCGGCATGCGCTGAAACGTATCCACTCCTCCCGATTGCAACGGCTGCAGGTATTGGCCAAGGAGGTACGCGTTTCCGTAAGCCAGCCGCTGCGTCGCCAAAAGATTGTTCTCGCTGCTAGGGAGCGCCCGCTGAGCGCCGGAGTTGCTGAGCTGCTGCAGATAGTTCGGGTCGGTCACTAGGCTGACCTGTGCGCGAAACAACAAGTCCGGCGTGAACTGTTGCGTATGGGTCCCGCTGATGAGGGCGCGCGCCTGTTTCACATCGCCCCCGGTGTCGCTCACGCCGGAAACGTTCGGTAATTTGGTCTGCTGCAAATAGCTGACGAACCATTGCCCCTTCGATTTCTGGTCCAGCATATAGCGATATTCAAAATCGCTTCCGTAGCCAAGGCCGCTGTAATAGGAGGGCGAGACCGTCAGATCCTGACTGGGGGTGATGGCCCAGAAGAAGCTTTCTTGTAAGTGCGTGCCGAATCGATTGTCGTACCCGACAGTCGGAACGAGAAAGCCGGTACGCCGGCTCGACAGGGGATACGTCAACGTGGGGACGGGGATCACCGGAACATCGTTTACGCAGAGCCATCCCCCGGTAAAGGCCACGTGATCGCCGGCATTCAGGTCCAGATCCTTGAACTGAAACCGCCAGGCAGGAGTTTCGCCACCCTGGGCGTCACAATTCGTAAACTGACCCTCTTTCACCCGATAATGGTCCTCTGAAAACCGCTGCAGGAGGCGGCCCTCCACTAAGGTATTCGTGGATTTAAGATACAGCCGGCCATGAGTAACGACCCCCGCCTCAGTATTCACATTCAGCTCTAGCCGGTCCGTCACGAGGTCGACTTTGGGGTCGGTGAGGTGGACGTGACCCGTGGCAATCACGACGCCAGGCAACGCATGAATCGTCATGTGATCGGCTGTCAGATGCAGCGTGCCCTGATCGACCACCACCGACCCATCGGCTTCGTAAATCTCTTGTTCTTGCAGATGGTCGATCCGTTCGGCGGTGATATCGAGCGGGAGCGCCCCGGAAGACGTTGCTGACGCTGCTCTGGATACGGAAGCGCCTGCCTTCCCTCCGGCATGCCCGACGAGCGGACACAGCAGCCCCAGCATCAACCAGCCGACGAGGCACCGACGCAGCCGCATCATGATGCCCGCCATGTCAGCCCCGAAGAGGCGAAAGCCCGCAACCACGAAACCATGCCTTGCACTCTCCTACGAGCATGAGCGAGCCTGTCACACAAACCAAATCGTCCGGCCCGGCCAGCTGTCGGGCCAGCGCCATCGCATCGCTGAGCGACGGCGCACTATGCGCGGACGGGAACAGATCGCCAAGCGAAGCCCGGAGTTCCTGCACCGTCGCAGAGCGCGGGAGATCCGCCTGCGTCAACACCACCTCATCGACAAGCCCCCTGAACGGTTCGACAAAGCCTCGATGATCCTTGTCGCGCATCATTCCCAGGACAAGGACCACGCGGCAGCGAGGGTGCATGCGGATAGCGAGTGCGAGATAATCGGCCAACGCCATAGCGGCAGCAGGATTATGCGCGCCATCCAGCACGACCGTCGGACGGTGATCGACCACTTCCAATCGCCCGGCCCAGTTGACCGCACGCAGCCCCTCACGCACCGCTTCTTCGGTCACGGCAATCCCCTGAGGGGCCGCCGCTTCCACAAGCGCCAGAGCACAGGCGGCATTATCCAGTTGATGACGGCCCTCCAAGGCACAGGTCAGCCCGTCATAGTGCAGGCGAGGCCCGCGATAGGAAAATTGTGCGGGAGACTCCCCCTCTGTGCGGAAGTCCTCATCCACTCGAAGCACCGGGGCCTGCCGATCCCTGGCCACTTGTTCGATCGTCCGCCAGGCCTCATCTTCGAGCCGCCCCAGCACCACCGGCACCCCCGGCTTGATAATGCCGGCCTTCTCGAACGCGATCGACGAAAGTGTGGTCCCCAAATAATCCTGATGGTCGAGCGCGATCGTCGTTATCGCACAGGCCATGGGCGTGACCACATTGGTGGCGTCGAATCTGCCGCCCAATCCAACCTCCAACACGGCCACGTCAACCCCGGTCTCCGCAAAATACTGAAAGGCCATCGCCGTCGTATATTCGAAAAAGGTCGGCGACAAATCCGGCTGGCAAAGGGCTTGAAGCTGTTCGGTCAATTGCGCCACCTGCGGCTCAGCAATCATCTCGCCATTTACGCGGATCCGCTCTCGAAATTCCACGAGGTGGGGCGAGGTGTACAGCCCTACTCGATAGCCTGCCGACTGCAACACCGCAGCGGCCATAGCCGCGGTAGATCCTTTGCCATTCGTCCCGGCAATGTGCAGCGTACGGTACCGGGCCTGCGGCATCCCGAGTCGTCCCATCAACGCCGTCATCGTCTCAAGGCCCAGCTTGATGCCATGCTTTTGCAGGCAATACAAGTAGTTCACGGCAGAGGAATAGGTCATGGTGTAACCAGGCAGGACAGGAGGTACGCCAATATACTGCTTGCACGTCGTGACAAGACGACCGAACTTAAAAGTGCGCGACGAGGGTGCTCAAGGTTTCTTTCAGCTGCTTACGCTCCACGATCATATCGATCATGCCGTGCTCCAACAAGAATTCCGCGCGTTGAAACTGATCCGGCAGCTGCTGCTTGATGGTCTGCTCGATGACGCGGGGACCGGCAAAGCCGATCAGCGCTTTTGGTTCGGCCATGATCACATCCCCCAACATGGCCACGCTCGCGGTGACGCCTCCGAATGTCGGATCGGCCAACAGACAAATGAAGGGAAGTTTGGCCTCGCCCAGCTTGGCGACAGCGGCAGAAGTCTTGGCCATCTGCATCAAGGAAAGAATCCCCTCTTGCATCCTGGCTCCCCCGGAAGTCGTTACGAGAATGACCGGCAGTCGGGCCTCCAATGCGCGATCGATCGCCCGGCAAATCTTTTCCCCGACGACCGACCCCATGCTGCCACCCATGAAGCTGAAATCGAACACGCAGAACACCACACGCCGGCCGTTCATCATCCCTTCGCCGATCATCATGGCATCTTTGCGCCCGGTCTTCTCCTGGTGCGCGGCTACCCGATCTTTGTACGATTTCGTGTCCTGAAAGTTCAGCGGATCCTGGGGGCTGAGTTCCGCATCCCACTCTTTAAACGTCCCGAAGTCGACCAGGAGCGCAATCCGCTCCATAACCGAAATCGGAAAATGGTAGTCGCATTTCGGGCAGACTTTATTGTTCCGCTCGACCTCTTTGCGATAGACGATCTCCCGGCAGTGGTTGCACTTGAGCCACATCCCTTCCGAAATCTTCGATCGTTTCGGGGGTTCCGTCTCAGTCGTTTTCTGCTTTTTAAACCAGGCCATCGTGGGCTCCTTCTAGTCGCAAGCGGGACTGGCGAGAAACGCGGACGAGGGAGAGTTCAAGGTTCGAGGCATTCGAAACTTCGAACCCAGAACTCAGAACTTCTTCACCAGTCACGCCTGTCGCGCACGTCTTGCTTGTCTCGCTCACCCTTTACGAACGACGGATGAAGAGGACGGCAGAATACCATAGCCCCCGCCATGACGCACGTAGATTTCCCGTCGATGACGGTCACGGTGCGGACGTTAGAAGAGCTGGCCGCCGAAGGCGATGTGAAGCATCATGGCAAGTCCGATGGCCACGCTTCCAAGGCTTGCCAGCCCCTGTACCGCGAGAAAGACAGGACGTCCGAGATTCAACGACCACAAGACCGGGAGGCTCACCACCATGCCGACCACCATCATTCCCAGGATGGAACCAACCCCGAACAGAGCAATATAGGCGAGTCCTTCCAATACCGATCGCGCAGACGACAGCACAATCAACAGGAGCGCCGCCGACCCCGCCAGACCATGGGCCATGCCGATACAGAAGGGTCGAACGGAGTCGCGCCACCAGTGTATGTGCCCATGATCCTCAACCAGCGCATGACTATGCAAATGCACGTGCGGCGCCCCATCATGGTCGTGGCGATGCACATGCCAGCGCTCCCGAACCAAGCGCAACCCGAGCATGGCACCGAGACACACCAGCATCGCGCCGACACCGAACTCGGCTGCCAACGCAACCGATTCCGGGATCGGCACACGAAGCACCAACACCACCGCCCCGACCAGCAACAAGACCGACGTATGGCCCAGCCCCCAGCTGAAACCAATCATGCCGGACGCACGAAACGAAGGTCGCTGCGCCAGCACCGTGGAAACGGCGGCCAAATGGTCCGTGTCCAAGGCATGGCGCAGCCCCAGCACAAACCCGAGTCCTGCGATAGTCAGAAATTCAGTGTCCAGCATGGGGCATTAAGAGGAGTTGGCCCAGGGGCACAGGGAACGGCGGCACGGACAAAACGTCAGCCGCCGCGAGCATGCATTTCAAGATGAGGGTCTTCGCGAAGCTTCTCGATACCAATCAGCCCTCCGACACGTAATCCATTCCGCTCCAGCGCCTTGCGCTCTTCTGCGCCCCGGTCGCGGCGGCCTTCCCAACCGGTGCGGATCAAGGCCCGCATCTGGTCCGCGGAGGCCCCGGCGCGGAGGGACCTGCGCAAATCCGTTCCCGCCGTCGCGTACAAACAGCGGTACCACATCCCGTCAGCGGTCACCCGGCTGCGGTCGCAGGTCGCGCAGAACGGCGTGGTCGTTGAAGGAATAATCCCAAAGGTCGTCCCATCCAGCAACAGAAATCGTTGCGCCGGCGCAGTCCCCCGCTCAGGCAGCGGTTCGATCGTCCCATAATGCTCGCCCAAGATCGCAAGCATGGCCGCGCGGGACAGCACTTTTTCTTGCGACCACTCGTTCGCGCCGCCGACGTCCATGTATTCGATAAACCGGACTTCCGCCCGCACTTGCTTGCCGAACTCGATCAGCGCAACCAACTCATCGTCATTGAAGCCACGAATCGCCACCGTATCGAGCTTCAACCCGGTAAAGCCCGCGCGAGCCACCGACGCAATTCCTTCCATCACGCGCGCATATTCGTCGCGGCGAGTCAGCTGACGAAACCGCTCCGGCCTGAGCGTATCGAGGCTGACAGTCACGCGGTGCAGCCCTGCATCAAACAGCGCCTCAGCCTGGTCCGCCAGGAGAATTCCGTTCGTCGTGAGCGCGATATCCGTGATCTGCCGGTTTTGAACCAACAGCCGGATCAGCCGGGCCAAATCGCGACGCAGCAGCGGTTCCCCGCCGGTCAGCCGCACACGATCCACCCCCAGGTCGGTGAAATAGCCCGTCAGCGTCGCCATTTCCTCAAGGGTCAGCACATCCTCGCGCGGCAGCCAGATATAATCTTCCTCCGGCATACAGTACTTGCAGCGAAGATTGCATCGGTCCGTCACAGACAGACGCAAGCTGCGCAACGGCCGGCCAAAGGCATCGGCAGCGGCGGGATGAAGGGCACTCTCAGACGTCGGCATCGTCATATTCGACTCGTCACCCATCACAGATCACGCATCACTCATCACGCTTCTTACGGGTGCTCCTCCACCCAGACTTCGCCTTCTGGTGTATGTTCGAGCTTCCAGATCGGGGTAATCTGTTTCAATTCATCGATCGCCCACTTGCAGGCCTGAAAGGCCGGCGCCCGGTGTTCAGCCCCCACGACGATCAGCACGATGTTCTCCCCGATGCCGATCTCGCCATAGCGATGGAGGATCGCCACTTCGATGATGTCGAAATCCTTCAGCGCCCGCTCGCGGATCTCACGAAGCTTCTTCTGCGCCATGCCTTCGTAATGTTCGAAGGTGATGCTGTCCACGTCCCGCCCCTTAGATCGGTCGCGTGCGGTCCCCAGGAAAATCGAAATCCCGCCGATGCGCTTCGAGCTCCCCCGCACCCGGTTGATCTCCGCATCCACGGAAAAATCTTCCCGCTGCACACGAACGAACTGGGTCTCGTCAGCTGTTTCATTCATAGTGGGTTCCCGCCAGCAAAGGGAGGCAACAACGCCACCTCGTCGCCATCCTGAATCGTCGTTTCTTCGTGGGCAATATCATGATTGACCGACACAAGGACCTTCTTCTTCTGAATCAGCTCCCCGATCTGCGGATATTGAACCGTCAGTAGCGCAACCAGATCCTTCACCTGCCGCGCGCCATTCAACTCCAGCGACAGCTCGCTGAGATTCTTCGCGAGCGACTTGGTCATGCCGAAGAGGCGAACGGTAATCATGAAGAGGCCACAGGCTGAAGGCTGAAGGCTGAAGGCTGAACGGCCTCGCCGACCCCTTTGAGACATCCGGACATTCTGCGTTCAGCGCTCATCGTTCTGCGTTAGTTCCTGGTATAGGTTCCCGACTTGCCGCCCGACTTCGAAAGGAGACAGATGTCGCCGAAACTCATCCCGCGATCGATGGCCTTGCACATGTCGTAGATCGTGAGCGCCGCCACGGTGGCAGCGGTCATCGCTTCCATCTCGACCCCGGTTTGCCCGGTCGTCTTGGCCGTGGCCAGGATGGTGATCGAACAGAGGCCTGATTGGTTCGGCTGGGCTTCTTCTTTGAATGAAATATCGACGCTGGTGATCAGCAACGGATGGCACATGGGGATCAGGTCCGGGGTCCTCTTGGCCCCCATCACGCCCGCCACCTGCGCAACGGACAAGACGTCGCCCTTGGCAATCTTGCCCTGTTGAATCTTTTCGAGGGTTTCGGGAAGGAGAAAGACAGTGGCTTGAGCCGTGGCAGCCCGTTCGGTCGAAGCTTTCGCCCCAACATCGACCATGCGCGCCCGGCCTGATTCGTTGAAATGCGTAAATTCTGCCATTTTTTGCAGCTGAATCAGCGCGTTAAGGCTCAACCCCAGGCGGGGATTATAGGGGCCGGTGGAAAGGGCAGTCAATAGAGGCGCAGGGCAGCCTGGATGGTCCATTTCGCTCGCTGAACGCGCACGGTAAAGCTGTGCTCGTTCAATGCGCGCGGTGAGGGACCAATCCAGGCCACCCTGCTAAGAGAGAGAGGGATGAATTGGAGAAACCATCATGATCCCGCGTTCTTGAGCACGAAGAATGAAGGGCGGCTCCAGTAATCCTCTGTGCTCGCGCAACGCGCGGCCTCAGAAGGCCCTCGTTGCATGCGCGCAATGGAGGATCACTGGAAGCCGCCCTGCCGAGAGCAGGATAACAAGCGAGCTTGGACGGACCATTCTTATGATGAGCTGTAGATAAGCATTGAACTTTGCAGTAGACTTGCCCTCAACGAATTGCGGAGGCTGCAGCTGACCTAAATAGTTAGCGCTCTGATACCTCTCAACGCGCGGAGTGCTCGGTACATTTGCGCAACCTGAATGGGAAACGGCCATGCCACGACTCGACCTCACCGATACCGAACGCCTGACTCTTGCCAACCAATACGAAATCTTGGCGGAACTCCGCAAGAATGAACACTACGCTCTCATGGCCGAGACGTTGCGAGACGGTTATCCATGGCTGTACGAGCAGTACTTTGATAGTCTCGCCGAAAACTTGCCTGACGACAAAGCTCAACATGTCCTCACCATTCTCGGCATCTATGGCGACATGCGAGATAGCTATGCTCAACTCACCGACAAGACAGGCATCAATGAACGAGACCTGGCCCTTCCTGGCTTCGATGGTAACTAATGAGGAAGAGCTACTCGGCTTTGCCAACGCACTACAGACGGACGACCGATTTACAGCAACGCTCGGAGCGGCAGCGAAGAACTCGCACATGCCTACCACTGACATGTATCGCCGCATGATTCAGAAGTGGGAGGAACTTGGCAAGCCGTCCTTTCCATACGGGCGCGAGGCCATCGTCGCGATCTGAGATGCTCGGATTCATCCCTCAAATCGGAAGTAGGTGAACCTTCATATCGCTATGCTGCAGAGCGCTAACCCCTCCATCGAACCGACCCACAACGGCGTTCCTCCGTTGTGGGCCGCTCAATGTCGAACGTTCGGATGACAGATGAAAGAACCAGAATACAAAACCGATGACTATGTGGCAGCCTTACGCCAATTAGTTATCGCTCCCCATCACATGCGGATGTTACAGGCACACTACCATGCACCCGATCGCACACTAACCGCCACACAGATGTCTAAAGCTCTTGGCTATCCCAAGTACAGCGCAGCCAACTTGCACTATGGGAAACTCGGACGACTTGTTGGGGAGCAGATTGGATGGGAGCCACTTCCTAAACAGGCCGTGTTCGTACTTGTGACCTTTGAGAAGCCCGGGCGTGAATGGCAGTGGATCATGCGCCCGACGGTCGCTGAGGCATTAGAACGAGTCGGTTGGGTTGACAATGAACACTCCTCCATCCCGGAAGAGGTGGAAACGGCGGTGCCACTATACGAGGGCACAGTCAGAACGATTAGAGTCAACGCATACGAGCGCAGCAGTGCGGCTCGGGAGAAGTGCATCCTTCACTACGGATGCCATTGCGCAGCATGTGGTCTGGCACTTGCGGAGAAATACGGAGAGGCAGCACAAGGCTTGATTCACGTTCACCACCTTCGACAACTTGCTCATATCAACGAGAAATATCAAGTTGATCCTATCAACGACTTACGCCCTGTCTGTCCAACCTGCCATGCGGTCATACATACCCGGACTCCACCGTTTACCATTGAAGAAGTTACAGAAATGATCGCAGCACAGAAACAACAATAAGGTGTGAAGCGACAAAGAGTTGAGGAATAAATGGGGACAGGCTACTTATTTCGCCAAGAAACGGGGCCGGGTCTTGCGGAATAACACTCACTAGACCAACTCTGCAGGCCGATTCGTCGTTCGGATCTAGCCTGAAGAGAAGAACAGATAGCAGACACGGAAAGAACTGACATTCTTTGTCCCTGCTATACGCTATACGCCATAGGCCCCTATTTCCCGCCACCAGCCATACGCTATCAGTTCCGCCCTTCCACGAGACACGCTTCACGAACAACGGTCTCTTCAAGGGCTCCAGGAGCTGTTTTGACCTCCTGACTTTCGAAAGATCGCGGGCGTATAATGCGGGGCGAAGAAAAAGCTAGCGCCAGAAGGATGCTCAAAGGCCGTCCCCTGTGTCCGTCGTTCGTGACGCGTCGCTCGTATCTCGTCCGAAGAAAAGAGCCCATGGCGTATAGCCAATAGCGTATGGTCCGGAATGAAGTGGGATGCCTGTGCTCCAGCTATACGCTCTTCTCTCCCACGAGATACCCTTCACGAGGGACGTTTCACGGTCTTTACGCTGGCGGCCTTTTTCAGCATCCTGCGAATGGCGCAGCGAACAAGATCAGCGGTGAAAAGTGGAAAGGACGCCCGTGAGCAATCTAGCCAAATTTGATGTGATCCGCCTCTACTTACGCCAGCAGTTTCCCAAACACCACATCACCGATTTCGAAGAAGGCACCAGTCGCGCGCACGTCTTCCGTATCGATGGGCCGCATGGTCACCCCCTCCACTACGCGGTCCTCGGGCTCGACTTTTTCCTCGATCAGACGACCGAGGGCCTGCAAGAGACTCTCGTGTCATCCGGCCTGGGAGACAAGCTGAAGGAAGCCGGAATCTCACCGGTGACGATCTCAAAGACAGGGTTCAGCGTTGAAGGCCGTATTGCTCTGGCGTAAGCATGGGTGGAACAATCATCATCGAACGGCTGGAGTTTCAGGGACGCTGCGGCGTGACTCAAGAGGAGCGCCGGAAGCCTCAGCCGCTGGCTGTGGACCTGGAGCTGGAGTGCCAGACTGAGCCGGCTGCCGCGACGGATGACATCCATCAGACGGTTGACTATGCGCAGGTGGCCGATCGAATCGTCGAGATCGCGGCGGCGCAGGACTGCGCGCTGCTGGAAACCTTCGCGGAGCGGCTCCTCACTATGCTCTTTGCAGAATTCCCCATCGATCGTGCCAAAATCTGGGTAAGGAAACTGGCGCCGCCGTTGAAGCCTGTGACCAGATCAGTGGGTGTGCAACTCGAACGGTCGCGCCTGGCGCACCAGATTCAGGGTGCAGAGCCTACCCCGGCCACGTTTCTGACCCAACAGCTCCACCGGCTGCCAAAGGGGAAGGCGCTCGACGTCGCAGCCGGATCGGGACGGAACGCGCTCTATCTCGCCTCGCAGGGCTTTCAGGTCGATGCGATAGACCGGGATGAGCAAGCCCTAGCACAGCTCGCGGCCACGGCGAAACAACGGAACCTCCCGCACCTCACCGTCCACACCGTAGACCTCGAACGGGCGACAGCTGAACGGCCGGAGTTTCCGAAACAGGAGTACGACGTGATCGTCGTGTTCTTCTACCTCCATCGCCCGCTCTTTCCCGCACTCATCGAAGCGCTGAAACCCAACGGGGTCTTGATCTACGAGACCTTTACCGTCGACAACCACGTGCGGCACCACCATCCTCGCCGATCGGAGTTTTGCCTCGCGCACAACGAATTGCTCAGGCTCACGTCCCCTCTCCGTGTCCTATCGTACAACGAAGGCGAGCACGACGGCAGCCAGGGACCGCGTTCTGTCTTCACTGCGCAACTCGTCGCCCAACGAGCAGGCGCCAGCAGCCTGAGCCTGCCAGACGAGTCGGCATGAGTCGCATCGATCTCCATCTCCATACGACCCATTCCGACGGAAGCCTCTCCCCGGCTGAGGTGGTGCGGCTCGCCCACCAGGCCAAGGTGACCACACTGGCCATCACGGACCATGACATTGTGTCCGGCATTCCGGAAGCCATCGCGGCCGGAACTGAGCTGGGCATTGACGTGATTCCCGGCGTGGAAATCAGCTCACGCGTGGGCGACAACGAGCTCCATATCCTGGGCTACTTCTTGAACTGGCAGGACCCAGAGCTGAACCGGCGGCTGGCTGCCTTGCGCGAGAGCCGGCATAGCCGCAATCCGCAGATCATCGAACGGCTGCGATCGCTGGGGCTGGATGTGACGTACGAAGAAGTGCGAGCGCTGGCCGGGACTGATGCGGTCGGCCGGCCTCATATTGCGCGGCTCTTGATGGACAAGAACTATGTCACGTCCGCCAAAGATGCCTTCGACCGGTATCTGGCAAACGGGCGCCCGGCCTATGTCGCGCGTGACCTGCCCCCGCCGGCCGATGCCATTGCCTGGATCAAGGCCGCAGGCGGCGTAGCTGTGTTGGCCCACCCAACCTGGGCCACATCGGCGGGAGAAGAGCTGGAGCCGCTCTTAGCGGCGTTAAAAGCCGAGGGGCTCGGCGGCATCGAAGTCCATTACAGCACCCACACGAAGCGGCAGACGACGAAATACCTCGGCCTGGCCAAGAAGCTGGAGCTGCTGATAACCGGTGGAAGCGACTTCCACGGCGTCACTAAACCGGACATCGAAGTGGGCATCGGACGTGGTGGATTGAAGGTTTCAGAGAAATTACTCGACCCTCTCAAAAAAGCCGCCCTCTCCGTTGGACAGGCGTGAGACGGATGCGGACTGAGGGCAGCAGCCCAGGCTGAAGACTGAAGACTGAAGGCCGAAGGCTGACGGTCAGAATGCGACGGTCCCTCTATTTTAGCCTTTAGCCTTCGGTCTTCAGCCTTCGAACCTCAGCTCGCCGCGCATTTCTCTCAATTCGTTGACTCTCCCACCCCATCCGTTACACTTTGAACCGTTCACGGACAGACTAAAAAAGCCTATGTCGAAATCCTGGACTTGGATCGGCCCCTATATCTTTGCCATCTTAGCCGTGCTTCTTGTCGGCCCCTTGCTAAGCAGCCGGGCATGGGTCCAATCGATCTCAGTTCCCTATCTCCTGCTCAGTGGGCCTCATGCCATTCGATTGGGTGCAGACCTCCTCGCACTCGCCATCCTCTGGGCCCTCGCCTTCAACGCCCGTAGAGAAATACCGGACAATGGCCGGGGATCAAGCTTCCTCCGCAACCTCATCCTTCCGCTCACGACGCTCGTCGTCATCATCTTCGCCAACAAAGCGTTCCAAATCGTAGGCGTGCCGCTGATCGAACGGATCGGCCCGGCCCGATTCGCCTTTGTCTATGCGATCGGACTCGTCGGGTCCGGTCTCTGGCTCACGGCAAGCTGGATCCTCAACCTCAGTTCCCTGCGGGAAGCCTTGGCTCCCCCAGTCCCGGCGCGACGCCACAGTGCACAGACGCGTTCCGAGAACGGAGACGCAGGACTGGAAGACGCGACAGCGGATCAGTCAGAGCTGAAAAGTACAGCCGCCACGTTAGCGGTCACTGCCTACATGCCGAGCATACTCGGGCGTTACAAGGTATTGAAAGAACTCGGACGCGGCGCGATGGGACGTGTCTACCTCGGAAAAGATCCGACGATCCAGCGTTTCGTGGCCATCAAAACCATTGAACTCGATCACATCGACCACGACGACAAACTGCAAGACATCAAGTCACGATTTTTCCGTGAAGCAGAATCCGCCGGGCGTCTCTCCCACCCCAACATCGTCACCATTTACGATGCAGGAGAAGAAGGCGATTTAGGGTATATCGCGATGGAACTCGTCGAGGGAACCCCTTTGAAACAGTGGGCACGGAAACCTAACTTAATGCCGCTCGACGAAATCCTGCAAACAATCGCCACCGTCGCCGACGCCATGGCCTATGCCCATCAACAAGGCGTCGTCCATCGCGACATCAAGCCGGCGAACATCATGGTCACGAAGGACCGCCTCGTGAAAGTCATGGATTTTGGCATTGCGAAGCTGTCGTCGAGCAATAAAACCCAGACGAGCATTGTATTGGGCACGCCGACGTACATGTCGCCGGAACAAATCGCGGGGAAGAAAGTGAACGGCCGGTCGGACATCTTTTCGCTTGGTATCGTGCTGTTCGAGCTCCTTGTGGGGAAACCGCCGTTCACCGCCGATAACTTATCGGCCCTGCTGTTTAGTATTACGCATCATCCCCACCCCGCGCTTCAGACCTTGCGTCCGGATCTCCCGCCGATGGTGCAGGAAATTGTCGATCGCGCGCTACAAAAAGAGTTGCCCTATCGCTACCGGCGCGCGGAAGAATTCGCACGAGACCTCCGAACTTGCCTCCAGAGTCTCTCGGCCTGAGGGAGGTGTCGTCTGGCTCTTGAACGATTGCATAGCGCTAAATCCGATACCGGCCTCAAACGACCGCGCAACGAGGATTGCTTTATCGCCGACTCACCGCTCGGACTCTATGTCGTCTGCGACGGCATGGGCGGCGGCAACGCCGGTGAAATCGCCAGCACCCTTGCGGTCGAAACGATTCACGCGCATCTGGCCGAGGCAGCCAAGAGTCCGGACCTGCCCCTGATCGGCCCCTTCGATGCGACGGCCTCTGCACCGGCCAATCGTCTCGCCAGCGCGATTCGTGCCGCCAACTCCACTATCTATCACAAATCGTGGAGCAGACCCGACTATGCCGGGATGGGCACCACCGTTGTCGCGGCCCTGCTCCACGGAGCCATGCTCGCCATCGCCCATGTCGGAGACAGCCGGCTCTACCTCGTTCGCAACGAAACAATACAAGCCCTCACCACGGACCATTCCTGGGTCACCGAGCAAGTCCTCATGGGAGTCATGACGGAAGAGGAAGCCGAACGTTCCCCCCGCAGAAACATCGTGACGAGAGCCCTGGGGAGCGACCGCACCATCCACGTAGAGCTGACGGAAGTTCCGGTCAAGAGCGGAGACATGCTGTTACTTTGCTCAGACGGACTCACCCGTGGTGTTCGCCCGCACGACATCCTGCGCGTCCTCAGTGCATCAGAGTACCTCCCCGCCATCGTGGAGCGTCTCATCACCATGGCCAATGATGCCGGCGGAGACGACAACACGACCGTGCTCCTCGTGGCCTTACGGAACGAACAGCCAACAGGGCTGTGGGAGCGGCTCAAAAAACGATTCGTCGCCTAACCAGTGGCGAAGCGCTTGCATCGAAGAGGCCTGGTCGGCCGAAACCCCGACACAACCAGCCAAATGGCATGCCGAACAGATCGGTAGTTCGGCTCACCAACCGGTTTGCCCCCAATCGCCGCAACGATTGCGCCACGACGCCGGCCGCTAGGGCGCCAGCACTTTTGGGCACAACATGACGGCGTGCAGCGACACGCATGTTATAGGACGACCGGCTGAGGCGAGGGATCGGATCGAGGTGGCCGCGTGAGGCTGATAGGTTACCAGCGCGCTGAAACCATGCGCGCCTCCTGCAGCACCCCGTGGCTATTGAAAATAGAGCGTGCCCTTCGGAAGAGTCTGGTAGCAGTGATCGGAAACCTCCGGGGCATGCGATTGAAGGCACTGGAGAATCGCTCCATTCCCGGCTCTGTTCGTTCGACAAAACCGCTTCACATCCTCTTCGCACGCCGCCAGCACCCGGCTACGGTCTTCCTTCCGTCTCACCAGCTGCTCACGCACCTGGCTCTGACAAGGGGGAGACAGTTGCGTGGCCCGTTGATCGAGACAGCGTCTGCGGGCAGACCCATCATACGACTCCGGACACACTTCTTCGATCTCAGCTTCGCACCGCAACTTTGCCACTTGCGCTGCACGAGGATTTAACCGGGTCCCGGACGAAGAACTGGGGGATGACTCACGCAGCCGATCATCTTCTTGTCTTGGCACTGGCGCCTCTGACGGAAAAGGAGAAGACCTGGGAATGGTTAAGTCGAGCGTGGGTGGCGCCACCACGGAAGGCGAAGGGCTCGCTGGAGAACGGGCCGCCGCGGGCAACGAAACGGCGGACAACTCTTCTCGTGAAGGGAAGTTGATCGCAACCGCCAGCCACACCAGCCCAAGCCCAAGAACGGTGATTGCACCGGCAATGATCCCGCTTGAAGATTCCGGTTGAGCCATGGCTGCTCCGCTCTCTACCTGATCCGATCCGGCATAGGGTCACCCGTTAAAAAATTGACGGCGGACCGGATTTCTATCGAACCGTGACTGAGCGATGCTTAGTTGTCTGGCGTTTCGACGATGTGGTTTTCAAACCTGGTGCAGCCCTCGGCAAGCAGCCGATTGGTCAACATCTCTCCAGGCCATTCGATGGGCAAATCAGCCGTGAAGACCCACACATCGGGGGATGTCCATACGGGACCGTGGTCTTCAGGAAGCTCAGGATCGAACAGATCGGTCCAGACCGGCATGTAGACGCCATTCCCGCATTGGGTATGCAAGTGGACGATTGTGCGGGCGCGAACGAGGGGGTCCAGGTCGCGCCAGACTGCCGCCGTCTCATCCGCCAACCGATGGAGCCGCACGGCATTTTGCGCGTCAAACATGGCGTAGGCGGCGTATACCGGCGCTTCAAGCATATCGGGCGCCAGCGCCAACTCAGGGCACTGCGCGACAAGACCTTCCAGGAGTGCCCGGCGATGCCGGTCCTCCAGCGAATCGGGCAATCCCGAATCAGGCACCCCAATCAACTCGAAAAAGAGAAAGGCCGTACTCTCGACGGGCGGGTACAGCCTGGCGGCAATGGACGTGGCTCGCTGGGAATCCGCCACCGTGCTCAAATGATCGTTCAGGCCCTGAAGGCTGAGCGGCTCCAGCGTCGAGTCGGTCAGCAGGCGCGACTCGACACGCACCACCGTCCCGGCAGAAAGCCGGAGATGCCGGTGCAGCAGATCCGCCGTCGCAACCGGATCAATCTTCAACTTGAGCGGATGGGTCAGGTTCGCCTGGAGAGGAAGTTCCAAGGCCGCCATGACGGCATAAGACAGTTTGTCGTCGGCGGGCCCATCGAGAAGCACCGAGCAGGATGCTTCCGCGAGAAGATCGAAGAGCCATTCCGCCATGTCCTCATCCAGCGCCGCTAGTACCGTCAAGAGGTCGTACTCCCGGCCCTGCTCTAAAAAGGCTTGCAGCGTATCGATCGCTGCATCGGTATCGCCATGATCGTGGCGCCGGGCATTGATCAGGTGGACGAGATCTCTTGTCAGAGAGTCAGGGCGAGACCAACTCAACATATAAACAAACTCCTGCGGCACAGCCGTACATTACGGTCATCCATGTTGACAAAATTTCTCCCTGGTAGCAAGCACTGCCCCCCGTTTACCTGTGTCGGACCCAGGCCATAGATCGAACGATGTACGTCTCACGCTCCAATCACCTTCACCAATACGCGTTTTCTCCTCAGCCCATCGAACTCACCGTAGAAAATCTGTTCCCACGGGCCGAAGTCCAATCGGCCCTCAGTAACCGCGACGACGACTTCCCTCCCCATCAGCTGGCGCTTGATATGGGCGTCGCCGTTATCTTCTCCCGTCTCATTGTGTCGATACGTCGAGTCCTGAGGAGCCAGCGTGTCTAAGAATCGGTCGTAGTCCTTGAGCAAACCAGATTCGTCATCGTTAATGTAGACGCTGGCCGTGATATGCATGGCATTGACTAGCACAAGCCCCTCTTGGACGCCACTTTTCTTGACCGCAGCCTCAACCTGCTGCGTGATGTTGAGGTAGGCCCGCCGTGTCTTCGTCTCGAACCAGAGCTCTTCGCGATAGGATTTCATGGTCGTCGGTCAGTGGGCACTCATTCTGCCGAACTAGACGCTCAAGATGCAAGCAGGACAAAACTCTGCGCACGATCGATCAATCGGACTGATACCGGTATATAATGGTGTCATGTCCGTCAAGAAGACGCCTACGTCCTCGTGCCCACCGCACTCCCCACGACTTCGACTTTCAAACCATGCCAAGACCGTCCTCCGCGGGCGCTATCTGGCCAGAAACGCCGCGGGAACGATCGTCGAAACACCGGCGCAGCTGTTATGGCGCGTGGCCACTGACATCGCAAAGGCGGAGCGACTCTACCTCGCGGCAGGCCGGCTGCCCCACGCCGCCCAACGCTGGTACGACTGCATGGCTCGGCTCGACTTTCTTCCCAATTCCCCTACCTTGATGAACGCGGGGCGGCGCCTCCAGCAACTCTCCGCCTGTTTCGTCCTCCCGATCGAAGACTCCCTCGTGTCCATATATGAGGGTCTGAAACATCAGGCCCTCATCCATCAATCGGGCGGCGGTACGGGATTCTCGTTTAGCCGCGTCCGGCCTCACCACGACCGGGTTGCATCGTCGAGCGGTGTGGCCTCCGGACCTATTTCGTTCATGCGCCTCTTCAACCTCTCAACGGACGTCATCAAACAAGGCGGGACCAGACGCGGCGCAAATATGGGCATCCTCCGTGTCGACCACCCGGATATCCTTGACTTCATCGCGCTCAAACAGACACCGACCGAGATGACGAACTTCAATCTCTCCGTCGGCATCACCGACTCCTTCATGCAGGCCCTCGCACACCAGCGCACCTATGCCCTGATCAATCCCCGCACCAAGAAACCGACCCGACGGCTCCCGGCACAGCTCGTGTTCGATCGGATCGTCGAGGCGGCCTGGGCCAATGGCGAGCCAGGCCTGGTTTTCTTGGACACCATCAATCGAGCCAATCCGACCCCCCGCCTCGGCGCCATCGAGTCAACCAACCCCTGTGGGGAACAGCCTCTGCTGGCCTATGAATCCTGCACCCTCGGCTCTATCAATGTCGCAAACTTCGTCACGCGACTGGAAAAACATCCCACCATCGACTTTGCCCGACTGGCCGAAACCATTCCCCTCACCGTACGCTTCCTTGATAACGTCATCGATCGCAACCGTTTCCCGCTTTCCCACATCGACCGCATGACGAAACGGACGAGAAAAATCGGCCTGGGCATCATGGGCTTTGCCGACTTACTGATCGCGCTCGATATCCCGTACAACTCCGAAGCCGCGATCCTGACCGCCGAGACCCTGATGCAGTTCTTTCAAGCTCACGCCCATCGCGCATCCGCAGACCTCGCTACGGCACGTGGAGTGTTCCCTGCCTATCGAGGCAGCGAACTCCAGCCACTTCACCTGCGACGCCGGAATGCGACCGTGACCACAGTTGCACCGACTGGCAGCATCAGCCTCATCGCCAACTGCTCGCCAGGCATCGAACCGATATACGGCGTGCAGGTCGTCCACACCGTCATGGACGGCATTGTGCTCACCTCGCTTCACCCTGACTTCGTCCGCCGCGCGCGCACACTGGGTCTCAATCTCGATCGGCTCCAGTCCGACCTGGCGGCACAGCCGTCCATACAACATCTGACCTCTATCCCCGAAGCGCTCCGTCGGTTGTTTGTCACGGCGCATGATGTCTCACCCGAGCAGCACGTGCGTATGCAAGCAGTGTTTCAACGATATAGCGACAGCGGCGTTTCAAAAACTATCAATTTGCCGGCCACGGCAACCACGGCCGATGTGGCAGCGGCCTTTCTGCTCGCCCACCGACTCGGGTGCAAAGGCCTCACGGTCTTCCGGTCTGGCAGTCGCGCACGGCAAGTCCTTTCCTGTCATCCCTCACAGCCCTGTTAACCCTCGACTGCCCGCCTGCACATTTCCCCAACAAAATTGACAGCACGGGGTGATGGTGATAAGTATTTTCACAGATTGCCTACGTCCCGATTGAATCGCTCAGCAGGGAGGTGCTCGATGGCTGCGCTCGCTGGAAACCTGACATCGGTCGGGAATCCTTTTAACTGGAATCTTTTCTTCGCCCGTGAACCGGAGCCGGATTTAGATTTTACGGAAGAGGAACTTGATCAAGCGACCTCCACGAGAGCAAGCGGCCCGCTGAACCCCCGCAAGAAACCTGGAGGGGGCCGCCCAATTCTCCTGATGCTGCTCTTAGTCTTCGTCAGCGGCATCGCCTATGTCGCGACCATGGAGCCGGAGATGCTGGCAGACTGGCTGAGCCCCTACCTGGGTGAAAGTACGCCGCCCCCTGTGGCCATGAAACCGAAGCCACCGGCCCATTCACCCGCGCCACAGGCGACTCCCAAGCCGAGTGACACGGCTCCGGCGCCCGTATCCCCTGGACCCGCAGCCACCGCTTCGGTGGCCCCTGCAACCTCAGCGGTGCCGCCACCCTCAGCAACTGCAAAATCCCCGGCACCAGCCGCACCTTATCCTGCCCCGGTGTTCGGCGAAGGGCAGAAAGTGACTGTCATGGCAGACCCAAGCGCTCCCGGCGGAAACATTTCGCTGTACGCTGATTCAACCGGCAACAAGCCAGGACCACTGGTTCGCGCAGGAGTCACCCTAACCGTCCTGGACGGCGACCTCCAACCGGGCGGCTGGATATATTTGCTGCGAACCGAGGAGGGCACCAAGGGCTGGGTATCGGAAAAACGTCTTCGCCTAAAAACCTAGCGCGCCTATTTTCTTCATGCCTGTGGCCTGCCTATCGAGAGAGATTCTCGCCTGCCCAGACAGTCTTCCTGTGTTATAATCCGCCGGCTTGAGATCTCGCAGTCATGCCCGCATTCATTACCGATACGAACCAGATGGACACACTTGCAGCGATTATCTTTGACTTCGATGGGGTCATCGCGGACACCGAGCCCCTTCATTTCGCCGGTTTTCGCCAGACCCTGGCGGAAATCGGCATCAGCCTGACGGAATCCGACTACTATGCCAACTACCTTGGCTATGACGATCGAGGCTGCTTTATCGCGGCGCTGACCGCGCACCAGCGCCCCGCAGATCCCTCGGTCATTCGGCAACTGATGCAGCGAAAGGCAGCGGCGTACCTGGAATCAGTCAAGGATCATCTGGTCATTTTCCCCGGTGTGCACGAGTTTATACACGAGGCCGCAGCCACATACCCCTTGGCCATTGCCTCCGGCGCCCTCCGCCATGAAATCGAGTTCATCCTTGAGCAAGCGGGGCTCCGAAAAGAGTTTCTCCACATCACCGGCGCAGAAGACGTCACCAAAGGCAAGCCGGATCCGCAACCGTTTCTCCATGCCCTCGATGCCTTGAATCGACAACGCCCGAATCAGGTCATCGCCCCCGGCTCCTGTTTGGTCATCGAGGATTCCATCCCCGGTCTTCGTGGCGCGAAGACCGCCGGCATGAAAGTCCTTGCCGTGGCGAATACACACACGGTCCAAGATCTACATGAAGCCCATGCGATCGCCCAGAGCCTTTCACACGTTCGCCTCAGCGAACTTTGTGAACGTCTGTGGCCTGCCCCATAAGAGCCGAGTGATATGACACTACTCTCCCCTACCGACGCGCAAGCCTACTGCACGGCCCTCACCAAGAAGAGCGGAAGTAATTTCTATTATTCGTTCCTCTTCCTCCCGAGAAAACGGCGCGCCGCGATGTACACGGTCTACGCCTTCTGCAAGGAAGTCGACAACGCGGTTGATGAGCCCCCGGCAGGCAGCAATCCCCGGGCGGAGCTACAACGGTGGTGGGACGAGCTTGACGCGGCCTATCACGGCACACCGACATTTCCGGTCACCATCAGCCTGGCAAGCCATGTGCGACAGCTCTCCATCCCGCAAGCCTATTTCGAGGAGCTGATCAAGGGCGTGGGCATGGATCTCTCCGCGGCACGATACGTGTCCTTTCAAGACCTCTCGCTCTATTGCTATCGCGTCGCGTCGGTCGTGGGACTGATCTGCCTCCATATTTTCGGACCGACATCGGCCAGAGCGCAGGACTATGCCGTCGCCCTCGGCATGGCATTCCAACTGACGAACATTCTGCGGGACATCGGAACGGACGCAGCCCAAGGCCGCATCTACCTGCCACAAGAAGACCTGCAGCAATTTGGCTGCACCGAACAGGCAATCCTCCAACGCCAGGAAACCCCTGAACTCACGGCACTGCTCCACTTCGAAGCTGCACGCGCCCATGAGTACTACGCCAAGGCGCAGGCAGCGTTCGAAGCCCTGCCGGCACATGATCGACGGGCACTGAGCGTCT
This sequence comes from Nitrospirota bacterium, assembly GCA_041178465.1. Lineage (GTDB taxonomy): Bacteria > Nitrospirota > Nitrospiria > Nitrospirales > Nitrospiraceae > Palsa-1315. The sequence goes on along the minus strand of JBEGVJ010000067.1, from coordinate 1,933 downwards.
CGGAAATTATGCGGGCGGTGTATTTCCGCATCCTGAAAAAGATCGAGGAGCCCGGGCATCGCGTATTCGGCCCCCGGGTCCGCCTCTCAACCAATCACCGACTGGCCCTCGCCGCCGGGGTCTGGATCCGCGCCCGATTCTCGTGACGTCCACTCACACTCAGTCCGTCGTCATTCTCGGCGGAGGCCTCGCCGGTCTCACGGCCGCCTACCAGCTCACCCGCCATGGTTATCGCGTCACCATTGTCGACCGAGCTCCCCACCTGGGAGGCGCCATCGCACGCGAAGACACGATCGACACGCCTGCGCCCTTCACCATCCTCGGCTGCCATCACGCTACGCACGCGTTACTGCACACTCTCCTGACTGATCAACAACAGCCTTCATCGCGCGACATTCCCTTGGAATTTCGTCTCCCGGACAGCTCGCTCATCCATTACCCGCAAACCAGGCTCCCCGCGCCCCTTCATACCTGGGTGAACATCCTGAGATTTTCCGGCCTCCCCTGGAGTGAGCGATGGCGGTTGCTCTCCTGGCTGGAGCGGCTGTGGGAAGGCGATGAACGGCTGCCCGCCGATCTGGAACAGCGCACCGCCGATGAGTGGCTGGCCTCCATCGGACAAAGCTCCCAGACGCGCCTCGCCGTCTGGAATCCTCTCGCGCGATGGCTGACCGGCAACGATCTTTCCACGATGTCCGCCGATGCCTTCGTCGCATCGATAAGACCTCTGTTCTTGAAAACTCGCTCTGACAGCCGCATCTCGGTTGTACAAACCTCGATTCACGCGTGTCTTGTCCAACCGATCATGAAAACGCTGATCGTGGCGGGCGCCACCATCTTATGCCATCGCGACGCCTCGCAACTTCGTTACGAGCGGGATCACATCTCCGGCGTCCTGCTACAAGACGGGTCCCTGCTGCAGGCCGATTGGTATGTCGCCGCCCTGCCCCCGCAACAGCTCACGCCCTTACTTCCCGAACGCTGGATGACTCGCTATGCCTATTTCCAGCAACTCGCCGAATTAGTCGCGCTCGACAGCACCATCATCCACATGCAGACAGGCCAACCCTGCACCGCTCCTCGCCTCGTGCTGTTGGGAGGTAAGGCCTTTCACTCGGTACTTGCCACAGAGGCGGGACCTGATCGCACGAGCTTCTCACTCGTCACGACCGATAACCGGTTCGTACAGCCTCGATCTGGCTCCGATATCGACTCCCTCATCTCTGACAGCCTCAAATCGTTTGGACTCCTCATGCCCGGCAGCACAATCACCTCGATCCATCGTCAAACGATTCCCAACGCCATCCTTTCACTCAGGCCCGGGACTAAGTTACATCGGCCCATCCAGCGCAGTCCGATTGCCAACTTATTTCTGGCAGGAGCCTGGACCGACACAGGATGGCCGCCCAACCTCGAAAGTGCCATTGTCAGTGGAAACCGTTGCGCCGATGCCATCGCGCTCCGTTAGTAGGATGCTGAAAATGTCCGCCGCCGCAAAGACCGTGAAGCGTCCCTCGTGGGGGAGAAGAGCGTATGGCTCATGGCGTATAGCTGGAACACAGACACTCCGCTTCACGAACGACGGATAAAGAGGCAGCCCTTTTGAGCATCCTGCGTTTTCGATTCCTGCCTAGGCCACGATTGACAAGCCTTCCTGGGCCTTCATAAAATGATCCCGTATTGCTGTCGTGATGCCAGCCATGACGCTCCAAGAGCTCGCCACATCTCTGCATAACTGTCAACGTTGCAAGCTCGCAAAAATGGGCCGAACCCAGGTCGTATTTGGCGTGGGGAATCCCCATGCGCATGTGATGTTTGTAGGGGAAGCGCCTGGCTTTCACGAAGACCGGCAGGGGGAACCGTTCGTTGGGGCGGCGGGACAACTCTTGAACGATCTTCTGCAATCGGCTGGATTGTCACGCAGCGACATCTA
>JBEGVJ010000066.1:0-2847 GCA_041178465.1 Nitrospirota bacterium | reverse complement strand
GCGATCCCTGCTCGCTTTCTTGAACAGGTCCTCCATGGGATGAAAAAGGCCGGTCTTGTATCGAGCCTTCGAGGCGCTCAGGGGGGGTATGTGCTGTCGAAGAAACCTTCCGAGGTATCAGTCGTGGAAATCCTTGAGGCGCTTGACGGCCCTCTTTTGCCTCCGAGCGGCGGAGCTGGCCGTGGACAGGCGCGACGCCTCAGCAAGCCGGAACTTCTGCTCGGGAAGGTGTGGGAGCAAGTCTATCAAGCAGAGCGTCATGTGCTCGAAGCCATCAGCGTGGAAGAACTAGCCGGGCAGCAACGAGTGCTCGAACAAGAGCGCTCGTTGATGTACCACATTTAGCAGGATGCTGAAAAAGACCGCCAGCGGCGTTCTCGCTTCACAAAGAGGCTCAACGTACCACAAGGGTACGCCTCGCCTCTTTGCTCGCTGCGGTCTTGCTGGACGGCCTTTTTGAGCATCCGAGGTTATTGATGCCTCCATGTCGTAGGGGCCATTTTAACTGTAGTTTTCTTTTTCACCGTGTTTTTCAGACGTCTGCATAGAGGTCACTATGAATCGCGCACCATTGAGTATTGTTCCGATCAAGACCGAGCCCATTTCTCCTGCCATTGCCGAGGAGATCGAGACCTTCGAGGCCGAGGCGTTGCGTCTGGCCTCCGGCGACGTATCGAGCGATCTGTTCAGGCCCTTCCGCCTCCAGTACGGCATTTACGGACAACGGCAAGCCGGCGTTCAGATGGTCCGTATCAAGATCCCCTTCGGCGGCATGACGGCCAATCAGCTTCGCCGGGTGGCGGAGTTGACCGAGCGCTATGCCACCGGCGTCGGGCATGTGACCACGCGCCAGGATATCCAGCTGCATTTTGTCGAGCTGCAGGATGTGCCGACCATCATGCGCGGGCTGGCGGAAGTTGGTTTAACGACCAGAGAGGCTTGCGCCAATACAGTCCGGAATGTGACGGCCTGTCACCTTGCCGGAATCTGTCAGGGTGAAGTGTTCGACGTGACGCCCTATGCGAAAACCGTCGCGCTGCACCTTTTGCGAAATCCGCTCAATCAGAGCTTGCCCCGCAAATTCAAAATCGCCTTTTCCGGCTGCAAGCAGGATTGCGCGCTTACGCCGATTCACGATGTCGGGCTGCTCGCGGCGAAACGTGCGGACGGCGTGATCGGCTTTCGTATGGTTGCAGGAGGCGGGCTCGGCTCGGCCCCCCGGCTGGCGCAGGTCCTTCGGGAATTCACGCCGATGGATGAGCTCATTCCGAGCATCGAAGCCGTGATCCGAGTGTTCGATACGCTGGGCAATCGAAAGAATCGCACCAAGGCCCGCATGAAGTTCGTGATCGAAAAGCTGGGCTTCGAGGAATTCAAGCGTCGTTGGGAGGAGGCCTATGTGTCGATGGGGCATGATCGCCCGACCCATGAGCCGATCAAGTTGCTGTCCTATCCGGATGAGCCCATTCCCCTCATCATGCCGACCTCGAATGGATCAAAGGCTGTGGCGGGACGGACCGACGGTCATGCCAACGGCACGCCGGCGGAGACGCCGTTCGAAATGTGGCGGCGGACCAACGTGGTGCGTCAGAAGCAAGAGGGTTACGTTGCAGCCGTAACCAAGTTGTTCATGGGTGACCTGACGGCAGAGCAGATGCTGCACATTGCCGATCTGGCGGAACGTTACTCCAACGGCAACATCAGGACGACGATCAATCAGAATATGGTCATTCGGTGGGTGCCGGAGTCGCAAATCGCCGATCTCTATGCAGACCTGGCGTCACAGGGCTTGGCCGATCCCGGCGCTGAACTGGTCGAAGATATTATTGCCTGTCCCGGCACCGACACGTGCGGCCTGGGGATCACGTCTTCCAAGGGGCTTGCCCGAGCCTTGGCAGAGGTGTTCCCGGCGGGACGGGTTCCCGAGGATCTGAGCGATGTGAGCGTCAAGATCAGCGGTTGCCACAATTCCTGCGCTCAGCATCATATTTCGACGATTGGTTTGCATGGAGTGGGGAAACGCATCGGCGAACATGTCGCGCCATTCTACGAATTGCATTTGGGTGGAAGGGTTGACGGGGCTGCGAAGATCGGACAGATGGTGGTCAAATTGCCGGCCAAGAGCGTGTCGGCTGCGATCACGCATCTGATCGACGTGTACCGGCGTGACCGCCTCTCTGGTGAAGGGCTGCCTGCCTTCATCGATCGCGTCGGCAAGATCAAGCTCAAGGACGAGTTGATTCCCTACACGATCGTTCCCTCCTTCCAAGAGGACCCGACGTTCTACTACGACTGGGAAGGGGAAGAGGAGTTCGTGTTGGAGGATCTCGGGCCAGGCGAGTGCGCCGGTGGCGCGCTCGAAATGATCGAGAACGGCATTCTCGAAGCGGATCAGGAACTGTATCAGGCGAAGCTCTTGGTGGATAACCATCAGTACTCCGTCTCGGTGAACAAGTCCTATCGCGCCGTGTTGTCCGCTGCCAAGGCTTTGCTGGTGACGGAAGGCCTTGAACCTTCGACCGATGCGGAAACCTTTCTCGAGTTTGACAGCCGGATCGCGCAGAAGGGCATCGTGCCGGCGATCTATCGGGATTTGAGAAAACGGGTCGGTGATTTAGGGCCGAAGGAAACGACGGGCGAATCGGCCCGCGAGAAGATGGCCTTTGCCAAGGGATTCGTCGATGCCTGCCGCGCCGCGACAGAGCAGATGGGCAAAGACCTCAAGCTGGCGGCGGTGGGAGAGGCAGCGAGGGCTACGGCTGGCGCGGTGCCGGAGGTCAAGCCATCTGTTTCTTCTGTTGCCGCGTCTATTTCATCCGGCGCGCCGGTGTACGATCTGCGCGGCGT
>JBEGVJ010000065.1:0-16272 GCA_041178465.1 Nitrospirota bacterium | reverse complement strand
TAGTTGTCCGGCAGCGTCCGTTTCTCATGCGGGTATTGCAGGGTGATCGGCCTGTAATGCAGCAGGTGCGACATCGTCGCTTTCATGCCGACGAGGAGGTCGTAGAAGGTGATGGTTTTGACCCAGTTCTTGAAAGTCATTCTTGCGAGCTCTCAGCGATCAGCGTTCAGCAGTCAGCTTCATCGAGATTCAAATCCAAGGCTGACAGCTGATAGCTGACAGCGCTGGCGCATCACCGCGGGAAGAAGTACGCGGTGATGGCCGTGACGACGATGTTGGCCAGCGCGATCGGCAACATGACCTTCCAGCCGAACCGCATCAATTGGTCGTAGCGCAGCCGGGGCAACGTGGCGCGCAGCCAGAAGAACAGGAAGAGGAACAGATAGACTTTGAATGTAAACCAGGCGACGTTCTCCACCCAGGCCAGCTGCTCGAGGCCGATCGCGCCGAGGAGCGTGCCGGGGTAGGGGGCGTTCCAGCCGCCCAGGAACAACGAGGCGGCGACGCAGGACACGAGGACCATGTTGGCGTATTCCGCAATGAAGAAGAAGGCGAAGCGCATGCCGCTATATTCCGTAAAGAATCCGGCCACGAGTTCGCTTTCCGCTTCCGGCAGGTCGAAGGGGACGCGGTTGGTTTCGGCCACGGCGGAAATGACGAAGACGACGAAGGCGAAGATTTGGGTATGGATCGGAAAATATCCGTCCGGGCGCGCCCCCCACACGAACCAATGCCAGAAGCCGCCTGCCTGGGCCTCCGTGATCGCGACGAGGCTCAGAGAGCCGGACAACAATAATACGCCGACGATGGCCAGTCCGACGTTCAATTCGTAGCTGATGACCTGGGCCGCCGAGCGCAAGCCTCCCAGGAGCGAATACTTGCTGTTGGAGGACCAGCCTCCCAGGATGATGCCGTAGGCGCCGATCGAGGCAAAGGCCAGGATGTATAAGACACCGATGTTGATGTCGCTGATGACGAAGGGTTTGATGGTGATGCCGAAGACGTCCAGGGTCACGTTCGGGCCGAAGGGGATGACGGCGAATCCGATCATGGCCGGTACCATGGCCAGGATCGGCGCCAGGGTGAACATGGCTTTGTTCGCGCCGGCCGGCACGATGTCTTCCTTGAAGAACAGTTTGAGGCCGTCGGCGATCGGTTGGAGGATGCCATAGGGGCCGACTTCCATCGGGCCCATGCGATCCTGCATCCAGCCGAGCACCTTCCGCTCGGCCAGGGTCAGGATCATGACCGTCAACATCACGATGCCCATCACCGCCGCTATCTGGGCGAGCGATACCGCAAGTCGCAGGCTTAGTTCAGTCACGACAGCACTCCTGGATGACAAGTGAAAAAGCGCATGAATGGTCGTCCACTCATGTTGTTTTCCTTACCGACACGGATGCCGTTCGGCAGGACGGGACTTTCGTCTCCGGATCGATGGCACAGTCGAAGAGTTGGAGGGCGTCCTGTGCAAAGTGATCGGGGAGCCAGGCCAATCCCTCCGGCACGCGATCGAGTATTTTGACGGTGGTCGTGCATGCGCCCCGGCTGTTCGATAAGCTGACTCGATCCCCCGTCACGACGGCGAATTGGGCCGCATCCAGAGGGTTCATCTGTAAGAACCCGCTCGGCTCGATCTGTACCAGTCCCTTCGAATGGGTCGACAGTTTTCCTGAATGGAACAGGCTCTGGACCAGTCCCAGCTGAACCGTTCCTTCCGGGCGTGTGGTTCGCGCGGGCAGAGTATACCGAGTCGCAAGGTCCCGGCGATATCCCCCTGCCACGTACTGCTCGACGGAAGTTCGATCGACGGCAGGGGGGATCGGAGTCGGGCCGAGCGATCCGTACCCGGGAAGGACCGACCGGATCTCTTTGAGGATCTCTTTGGCATCGCCGTACTCTAATGGCGCATTGAGAAACACGGAAAAGGCCGAGAGGATTTCCCAGTCCGGGCGGCTATCCCCCACCGGATCGATCGCAGCACGAACGGCTTGGACGTGGCCCTCCGTATTGGTGAAGGTGCCGGCTTTCTCCATAGCGGAAGCGGCGGGGAGCACCACATGGGCAAGCGAAGCCGTTTCTGTGAGGAAGAGTTCCTGACAGACCAGGAGATCGAGCTTGCCCAGCGCCTCTTTGACTCTGGTCTGGGGCGGAAGGCTCCCGACGGGATTCTCTCCGACGACAAAGAGGGCTTTGATCGTCCCGGCCTGTGCCCGGTCGATCATCTCGAGGAGTGTGGCCCCTGGTGCCAGAGGGACTTCTTCTTTCCAGGCACGAGCCAGCCGGGCCCGCGCGTCCTGATTAGCGAGGTCGCGCGCGCCGGGCAACAGTTCCGCGACCGCCCCCATTTCCACCGCCCCTTGATCGTTGTTTTCTTCCGCCAAGGGGGCGAAGCCGCAGCCGGTCTCGGTCAATTTTCCCGTCAAGAGCAGGAGATCGAGGAGGTTGAGGCAGATGCCATAGCCTCCTTGGCTGCGTAGCAGGGTCTGGCCGGCCAGCACCACGACACGGCGTCCTTTTGCCACGGCGGTGGCCATCTGCGCGAACGACTCGCGCGAGACCCCTGTGCTCAGGGCCAGTTCGTCCCAGGAGAGTTGTTGAACCGCTTGGGAGACGGAGGACACATAGTCTGACGCTCGCTGTTGGAGCGTACCTTCGATATGGTTGCCCTCGATCACCGCCTTGAGCAGGCCGAGGACGGCGGCGCCGAACTGGGCCGGCGCGATAGAGAAATGTTGCTGCGACAGGTTGGTGATGTTGCTGATCGTGCCGATGGCAGGCTGGAGCGCTTCGATCGTCAGCAAGGTCGCATCATGTTTCTTGACGGCCTCTTTGACTTTCAGCCCTGTGATCGGATTGGTTTCGGTGATGTTGGTGCCGACCAGGAGGAGCACATCCGCCTGCACGATGTCTTCGAAGGTCACGGCCCAACGATGGGTGCCTTGCACCCGTTTCATGGCCTGCACTCCGTTGAGATGGCCGTAGCGGGCGCTGCTATCGAGATTGTTGGTCCCGATCGTGAGGCGCATGAATTTCTGGAACAGATAGAGCTCTTCGTTGGTGCAGCGGCCTGAAATCAGTCCGCCGAAGGCCTGAGGACCATGTGCGAGCTTGAGGCGGTTGGTCTGCTCTGCCACAAACAACAAGGCTTCTTCCCAGGTGACTTCAACCAGCGCACCGTTCCGTCTGATCAAGGGCTTGGTGATTCGGCTTGGGTGGCTCGTTGCGTGGAACCCGAAGAAGCCACGGGCGCAGAGGTCGCCATTGTTTCGACCGGCTCCCTGAGCGCTGTTGACCTCGATCAATTCCTGGCCCTTTGTTTGGACCGTGATCTGACAGCCGTCGCCACAGAACGTACAGACGGTATCGGCCCGCTTGAGCATCCAGGGGCGGTATTCGTACATCGAAAGCCGGCTGGTGATGGCGCCGACCGGACAAATCTGCACACAGCCGCCGCAGAACTCGCAGTCCAACGGATGGGCGCCGAACGACTTGATCTCGGTCATCGTGCCTCGTCCGACCGGGGCGAGGGCTTTGACGTCCATCACCTCGTCGCAGTAACGGACGCAACGCAAACATTGCACGCAGCGGTTCATCTGCGTTTCGATGAGAGGGCTGAAATATTCCTTCTGGAAAATGCGCTTGGTTTCCGCGAACCGGCTGGTGGTCGCGGTGTATTGATGCGAGAAGTCTTGAAGATCGCACTTGCCGCCCTGGTCGCAGACCGGGCAATCCAGCGGGTGGTTGGCCAGGATGAATTCGAGCACCGACTTGTGGGCGTCGTGGACGACCGTCGTGGCGGTGCGAATGGACATGCCGTCGGTTGCGACCGTGCTGCAGGAGGTCTGGAGCTTCGGCATTTTTTCGACTTCGACCAGGCACATGCGGCAGTTCGCATCCGGCTTGAGCTTCGGATGGTAGCAGAAGTGAGGAATCATCACGCCGACCCGGCGTGCGGCTTCAATCACCAGGGTGCCTTTCGGCACCGAGATGGGAATGCCGTCGATCGTCAAGCGAACGGTGTCGGTCGTCGTTGCCATCGTTAAGGCCGCGCTACGGTTCGTTTCAGGGTGATGAGGTTGGCCGCTTCCGCTTCGTGAATCAGCATGACGTACTCGGGCCGCCAATGTTTGAGCGTGCTCATGATCGGCGAGATTTCCGCATCGCCGAAGGCGCAGACCGTGCGGCCCGCGATGTTCTTGCATAGATCGACCAAGGTTTCAAGATCTTCCATCCGCCCGCGCTTCGCGACGATGCGGCGCATGGTTTGGACCAGCCAGGAGCTGCCTTCGCGGCAGGGGCTGCACTTGCCGCAGGACTCATGGTAGAAAAATTCCATGAGGCGGAGCGCGGCCCAGACCATGTCCGTGCCCTCTTCCATGACGGTGACTCCGCCGGAGCCGAGCATGGAGCCGGCCGCGGCGACGGATTCGAAATCCAATTTGACGTCGAGGCTGTCCGGCGTGAGGAACGGGGCCGAGGCTCCACCGGGGATGAAGGCCTTGAGCGGCTTGTCAGAGCGCATCCCTCCGGCCTCTTCGTAGATCAATTCGCGGAAGGTGACCCCCATCGGCACTTCGTAGTTTCCCGGCCGTTTCACATGGCCGCTGACGCAGAAGATTCTCGTGCCGGTGCTCTTCGGCGGGGAGCCGATCGACGCGAACCACTCGGGGCCCCGGCTGATGATGTGGGGCAGGTTCGCCAGGGTCTCGACGTTGTTCACCACGGTCGGTTTATTGTAGAGGCCGTGCGTCGCAGGGAAGGGCGGCTTGACGCGCGGCAGGCCCCGTTTCCCTTCGAGCGATTCCAATAAGGCCGTTTCTTCTCCGCAGATGTAGGCGCCCGCACCCCGGTGCACCCACACATGGGCGGTGATCCCTGTACCCAGGATGTTCGCGCCGATATAGCCGGCGGCACGCGCCTCGGCGATCGCCGCTTCCAAGATCCTGGCTCCGAGAACGAATTCGCCCCGTATATAAATGTAGGCGGCTTCCGCTCCGATGGCGTAGCAGGCGAGCAGGATGCCTTCCAGGATCTGATGGGGATCGCGCTCGATGAGTTGGCGATCCTTGAACGTGCCCGGTTCGCTCTCGTCCGCGTTGCAGCAGAGATAGCGCGGGCCCTGATAGTCCTTGGGCAGGAACCCCCACTTCACACCGGTCGGGAACCCCGCGCCGCCACGGCCCCGAAGCCCGGATTTCATGACCGTGGTGGTGACTTCAGCCGGCGGCACCTTTCCCATGACCTTGCGAAGCGCCTGGTAGCCGCCCGCTCGCTCATAATCTTGCAGTGAGCCGGTATAGCCTGGCTGCAACATGTTCTTCAAGAGGACTGGTTCGTGCTTGGACATAGTTACCGCAAGTAAAAATGTAAAAGTAAAAAGGCAAAAGTGGGGAAGTCACCGGTCATTTTTTACTGTTACCTTTTGTCTTGTTACTTGGCGCTACGCGCCTCTGGCCACATGAAAGGGCCGGTCTTCAGTGAACAGGTTCCATCTTTTTTGAGATCGGCCAGGATGCGGTCGAATTTTTCTTCCGTGAGCCGTTCGTAATAGTCCTCGTTGACCTGCATCATCGGCGCGGTGCCGCAGGCGGCGAGGCATTCAACCGCGCTGAGGGTAAAGAGTCCGTCGGCCGTCGTCTCGCCAGGCCCGATGCCGAGCTTCGTCTTGACCCACCCGATGACCATGTCCGATCCGACCAGCGCGCACATGAGGGACTTGCAAACTTGCAGGTGAAACTTCCCCACGCGCTTAAGATTGAGCATCGTGTAGAACGTGGCGGTCTCATAGACCTGGGGCGGAGTCAGGCGCAAGAGCGCCGCGATCTCTTTCATCGCCGCCTCAGACACGTACCCCTCGTCCTGCTGCGCCAGGTACAGCAACGGAATCAACGCCGACCGTTTTACCGGATAGCGCGATAGGATGCTGTCTATCTCGTTTTTATACTTGTCTTTCAGCATGCGCCACTCAACTTAAGAGCGTATGGCGTATAGCCGATAGCATGAGAGTTCCGGATTACTCTGAACCATAAGCCATTGGCCATAAGCCATTTGCTCTCACTCATCGGTCACATTCTCCCATGACGATATCGTAGGTTCCGAAGATCGTGATGATGTCGGAAATCAAGTAGCCGCGCGCCATGTGGTCGAAGGCGCCCATGTGCACAAACGACGGCGAGCGAATCTTCAATCGGTAGGGACGGGGGCTGCCGTCGCTGACGATGAAAAATCCCAATTCGCCCTTCGGGGCTTCGGTTGCGCAGTAGGTCTCGGCTTTCGGCGGCTTGATGCCCTGGGTGTAAATGATGAAATGATGGATCAAGCTTTCCATGTCCCGCATGACCAGCTCCTTGGGCGGCGGGATATATTGCGGCGCTTCGGCCATGATCGGTCCGGCAGGCAGCTGGTCGAGGCATTGCGTGATGATTCTGGCGCTCTGCCGCATTTCTTCCATGCGGATCCAATACCGGTCGTAGGTGTCGCCGTTCTTGCCGATCGGCACTTCCCAATCGACTTTGTCGTAGACGCCGTAGGGTTCGACCTTGCGGACATCATAGGCGACGCCCGACCCGCGGAGGACCGGTCCGGTGCAGCCGAAGTTGATCGCGTCCTCCGCCGAGAGCAGGGCGACGTTTTTTGTGCGGCCGATCCAGATGCGGTTTGAGGCGATGAGCGAATCGTATTCCTTGACCTTCTCGGGAAAGGTCGCGAGGAAGGCCCTCATCCGCTGGACCAGCTCAGGCGTGAAGTCGCTGTCGACGCCGCCGATGCGATAGTAGTTCAGGGTCAGGCGTGCGCCGCAGAGCTTTTCGAACATGTCTAACAGGATTTCGCGCTCCCGGAAGGTCCAGAAGAATACGGTCATGGCGCCGATATCGAGGGCTTGCGTGCCGAGCCAGAAGAGGTGTCCGATGATGCGCTGCATCTCGGCCACGATAGTGCGGATGTACTCGGCCCGGACCGGCACCGTGATCTCGAGGAGCTTTTCCACGGATCGTACGTAGGCGTAGTTGTTGGCCATGGCACAGACATAGTCGAGCCGGTCCGTGTGGGGGATGATCTGCATGTAGGCCAGGCCCTCGGACAATTTCTCGACGCCGCGATGGAGATAGCCGAGGTCCGGCGTGGCTTTGACGATCCGTTCGCCGTCCAATTCCAGCACGACTCGCAACACGCCGTGGGTGCTGGGATGTTGCGGGCCCATGTTCAGCAGCAATTCTTCTTTTCGCCGGGAGCCTGGCAAGCCTGGTTCGGCGCGAAAGGCGTTCTTCTGCTCTTCGGGGATTTCGCTGTCGGTCACGTCGAGCGGGGCCTCGTCCATTCGTGGAATGAAGTCGAACTCGCTGCGCCAGCCACGGCCTTCCGCCGGGAAATCCTTCCGCAATGGGTAGCCCTCGGTGTAGTCTTCCGGCATCAAAATGCGCCGGAGATCTGGATGGCCGGAGAAGCGAATGCCCATCATGTCGTAGACTTCACGCTCCAGGAATTCGGCGCCCTTCCAGATGCCGGTGACCGATGCAATGGTCGGGTCGTCCTCCGCGATGCGTGCCTTGAGGCGCAGGCGCTGGCACAGGGGGAGCGAGTGCAAGTGGTAGATGACCTCGAACCGGAGCGGATCTTCGGGATAGTCGACCGAGCAAATGTCGGTGAGCTGGTTGAAGGCTGCTTCCGGCGCATCGTGCAAATAGCGCGCGATATCCAGCAGGCGCGTGGCGGATATGGAGACGGCGGTCTCGGCGCGTGCCGCATCGACGTGGGTCGCGAGGATCGCGTCAGGAAATTTCGTCTTCAGGTTGTCGAGTAGGACTTGCATCGTTTTAATTGCGAGGGGTGCGCGACTGGCTCGTCACGCAGGTCCCGCTCTTCTCGCTCGCCTCGCGGGTTATTTTACAAACACCTTTTCCCGCTGAATCTTTTCCTGCAATTTCAATAAGCCGTCGAGCAATGCTTCCGGACGGGGCGGACAGCCCGGCACATAGACATCGACGGGAATAATCTGGTCGACGCCCTGAACCACCGCATAACTATTGTAGTGGTTGCCGGAGGTGGCGCAGGATCCCATTGAAATGACGTAGCGCGGCTCCGGCATCTGGTCGTAGATGCGGCGAATCACCGGGGCCATTTTGCGGGTCACGGTGCCGGCAATGATCATAAGGTCGGACTGCCGCGGCGAGGCTCGAAAGACCCCTGCGCCGAACCGATCCAGGTCGTACCGCGACGACACGCTCGCGATCATTTCGATCGCGCAGCAGGCGAGCCCGAACGTCATCGGCCACAAAGCCGACTTTCGCGACCAATTCACGACCGCATCCAAATTGGTCGTCAGAATATTCGCTTCGAACTGCCGTTCCAGAAAACTCATACATACCTCAAGAGCATATAGCCGATGGCGAATGGCTTATGGTTCGGAGGGAACTCTGGTCCTCTGGCTATCAGCCATACGCCATATGCCATAAGTTCTTCTCCCTTTAGTCCCACTCCAACGCCCCCTTCTTCCAGGCGTACCAGAATCCGACCAAGAGGATGCTGATGAACACGAGCATCTCGACGAGCCCCAGGAGGCCGAGCGATTGATAGCGGACGGCCCAGGGGATCATGAAAATGATTTCGATGTCGAAAATGACGAACAGCATTGCGATGATGTAGTAGCGCATCGGGAATTGGATGCGCGCATCGGAAAATAACGGGCTGCCGCTCTCATAGGGGGTCAGCTTGGCTCGATAGGGACGACTTGGACGGACAAACCAGCCGGCGCCGAGCGAGACAGCGCCAAAGACAATGGCGATGCCGATAAAGAGGAGAATCGGTATGTAGTTCTCCGGAATGGCGGTGTTACCCACGCGGGCCTCGTGAAGCGTGAAGCGTGAAGCGTGAAACGTTGTCCGAGCGACGGAAGGTCATCACGTTGTCCTGTGTGTCATGCGGCGGAAAGCGCCGCTAACGCCGAACCAAAGAAGGGTTTGAATTTCAAGCCGTCGAGATCCGGCTGCTCGATCCCTCGATGCTGCACCAGGATTTTAAAGGTCCGCCCCATTCCGTCCGGCTTCAGGAGATGGATGGCCGCGCCGAACTCCGGACTCTCCGGGTCGAGTTGGCCGATCATGTCTTCCACCCCGAGCCCCATGAGAAAACTCATCTGATTCGTAAAGCCGGTCACGCTCAAGCCCGCGGCTGCTCCGACGGTGGCCAGGCTGGTGAAGTCCACATGAGCGGTCATGTCTTGCTGACCGATGCGCTCATAGGGCACATCGCCGGTCAGTTGCTGGTAGTAGCAGAGGAAGGTGCCGTTCTTCCGCTCCGGTCCGTAGAGATCCTGCGCCGTATGGCCATAATCGATGGTCATGACGAAGCCACGACCGATCCGCTGTGCGACCTGCTCCATCCATTCCAAGGCCTGGAGGTTCAGCTCGGTTCGGTATCCATCGGGCCAGGCTGGGTTCAGTCTCTGGAGATAGTGGTCGAGCGCAGGAGTCGAGAGAGGCTTGAGGCACTCCTCAAATCGTCCATCCCGATAGTCCACGAAGAGTTCTTGCGCCTGATCTCCTGCCATTTGAATGCGATGGACGGGAAAGGCATCCACAAGTTCATTGCTGAAGAACAGACCGGTCACGCTCTGAGGGGCGAGGGCATCTAATCCTTCGACCCAGGTCACGAGTCCAGGCTGATTCAGCCAAGGGGCCAGGTTCTGTCTCTGGAGTGCCTGCATGGCAGGGCTCCGCTCGATCAGCACGTAGCGCACTCGCGAGGCGAAGTCATCCTGCCCGGCATGGATCGCAGCCAGGCAATCTCTGGCGAGCAAGCCTTTGCCGGCGCCCATTTCAATGATCGTGAAGGGAGTCGGGTGTCCGAGCAATGCGTCCATTTGACGGGACTGCGCGGCAATCGCGCGGCCGAGAATCGGGTGCACATCGGAGCTGGTGTAGAAATCGCCTGACCAGCCGATGCGTTCAGCGTTCGCATCGTCCGGCTGGCGCATGTAATAGCCGTACTGGGGGTGATAAAGGGCCAATTCCATGAAACGGACGAAGGGAATTGGTCCGTTCTTGGCGATCTCGGACGAAATGGTAGCGAGGAGCTCAGGATGTCCTAACGTCACAACCAAATTCCTTCGTCTGGCAGTAAAAACATCCAATTCTTACCAAGAGCGAAGGGTCCCCAAACCCCTCGCCCTCAGGGAGCGAAAAGTCGGTTAGAGTAGCCTTGGGCCATGCGCTAAGTCAAGGCGGAATCAGGTGGAATAGGCGTTGAGACAGCGGGGGAAATGAGGGGGTTTGTTTCGGGAGATTCCGGACTCGCACCCGCGAGCACCCTGGCTCCATAGAGCCGTCGGCCACTGTGGTTACGAACGATGTGATAGACGGAAGCTGTCCGGTGGAGAAGGAGGGATTAGACGTTCGGCGCGTCCGGCTCGAGCGGCTTCGCTAAGAGTGCGTAAATCGTGGCATTCAGGAGAGCGTGACTGATGGGTTTCCCTAGAAATACGAGACGATCTTCACTGAAGCCTTTGGCAACCTCAGTGGCTGCGGTATCGCCGGACGTCAAGATGACTTTGAGGTTTGGTCGTTCGGCGATGAGCCGGCGCGCCAGCTCATCGCCGCTCATGTTCGGCATGTGCCAGTCCGTGATCAGCACATCAATTGGCGAGTGGAAGTCTGCGCTGATTTGACACGCGTCTTTACCCGAATGCGCGGTCAGCACGTAATAGCCCCTGCGCGTGAGCTCCAGCTCATAGAGCAACGTAATGGCCGACTCATCATCGACGAGCAAGATCGTTTTTTTTCTGACGGTATCCGTTGGGGCGGCGTCCGCTGTCACGTTACGTCTCTCTCAATTCTAAGGCCATGCCGTGCATGTAGCCTCGGACGTGAATTGTGCTGGAAGGGCAGCAGATATTAACGTAATGAACCGCCTAAGTCCAAATGGAATTTTCAGGAATCGCCGGCGCCCGTGCCTGGCAGCGGGAACCTCCGCGTGCTGCACCACATTGGATGAAAATCGTCTGGTCGATGTCAGGCGAAAGAGCGTTGTGCGTCCGGCAGGCTGTCAGCGGAACGGCGTTATGCCCCGTGGCATTTCTTGTATTTTTTCCCGCTGCCGCAGGGGCAGGGGTCGTTGCGGCCGACCTTGTCGTCATTTCGCTGAACCGTCTGAGCGGCGACTGGCTCGTCTCCGCGATTGAGGATGAGTGCTGGTTGGGGGCGTGAGATGACAGGTGGCGGCGGCGGTGCTGCTGCTGCTGCTGGTTGCCCTTCGCTCCGGACTGCCTGAACATGAAAGAGCCGATCGAGCGCATCGGCCTTGACCCGTTCCATCATGCCGGCAAAGAGATCGTAGCCTTCTCGCTTGTACTCAATGAGCGGATCTTTCTGTCCGTAACCGCGCAATCCGATGCCGTCGCGCAGATGATCCATTCCGAGGAGGTGGTCCTTCCAATGGTGGTCGATGACCTGGAGCATGAAGTTCTTCTCCAGGAAGCACATTAAGTCCGAGCCCAGTTCTTGTTCTCTCTTGTCATAGGCCTCGCGCACCTGCGTGCGCAGATCTTCGATCAAGGCATCGCGCCCCATGTCGCGGAGTGATTCGCCGCCGTCGTTCTTGCCCTGGGTGATGTCGAGGGCGAACTGGCCATGCATGAGTTCCGCGAGCCCTTTGAGATCCCATTCCTCGGGGTATTGCTCAGCCGGGCAATAGATGTTCAGCGCGGAGTCCACCAGGCTGTCCATCATGTCGCGAAGATCGTCTTTGAGATTCGTTCCGCCCAGGACGGCGCGCCGATGCTGGTAAATCACCTCGCGCTGCTTGTTCATGACGTCGTCGTATTCCAGGAGCTGCTTTCGGATTTCGAAGTTGTGGGCCTCGACCTTCTTCTGGGCGTTGGCGATGGCTCTAGTGACCATGCCGTGTTCGATCGGGACGCCTTCTTCCATGCCGAGCTTGAGCATCAGTTGGGAGACCCGCTCGGAGGCGAAGATGCGCATCAGGTCGTCTTCCAACGACAGATAGAACCTCGATGAACCAGGGTCGCCTTGGCGTCCGGCGCGGCCCCGGAGCTGGTTGTCGATTCGGCGGCTTTCGTGGCGCTCAGTGCCGAGAATGTGGAGTCCACCGGCTGCGATGACTTCCTGCTTGTTCTTTTCGCAGTCGGACCGGATTTCCTCGAAGATTTCCAGCTTGCGTTCTTCCGGTAGATTTTCTTCCCGGTACAGGATCTGTTTGAACATGAAGTCGGGATTGCCGCCGAGGAGAATGTCGGTGCCGCGGCCCGCCATATTGGTGGCGATGGTGACGGCGCCTTTGCGTCCGGCCTGGGCGACGATCTCGGCTTCCCGCTCATGTTGTTTGGCATTGAGGACGTTATGTTTGACGCCGTTCCGGCTCAAGATGCCGGCGAGCCGTTCAGACTTTTCGATGGAAATTGTGCCGACTAAGACGGGTTGACCGCGTTCGTGGCAGTCCTTGATGTCTTCGACGATGGCGGCGAACTTTTCTTTCTCGGTCCGGTAGACGACGTCGGCATAATCCATCCGGATCATGTTGCGATTGGTCGGAACCACGTTGACGTCGAGGTTGTAGATCTTGGCAAACTCCGCCGCTTCCGTGTCCGCAGTGCCGGTCATGCCGCCGAGCTTCTTGTACATCCGGAAATAGTTTTGGAAGGTGACCGAGGCCAGCGTTTGATTCTCGTTGGCGATCTTCACGCCTTCTTTGGCTTCGACGGCCTGGTGCAGCCCGTCGCTCCAACGGCGGCCCGGCATGAGGCGCCCAGTGAATTCGTCCACGATGATGACTTCGCCGTCTTTCACGACATAGTCCACGTCCCGCTTGTAGAGGGCATAGGCTTGGAGCGCCTTGACGACGTGGTGGACGAGATCCATATGGTCGGGGTCGTAGAGGTTGTCCACGCCGAGCAGTTTCTCGACCCGGACGTTGCCCTCTTCGGTCAACGAGGCGGTCTTCGTCTTTTCCTCGATCGTGTAGTCGTGCTCCGGTTTCAGCTGCGGGATGATCGCGTTGATGCGGTAGTAGAGATCGGTCGTCTGGTCCGTCGGGCCGGAGATGATCAAGGGCGTGCGGGCTTCGTCGATGAGGATGCTGTCGACTTCGTCCACGATGGCGAAGTTCAACTCGCGCTGCACGCACTGAGCCAAATCGGTGACGACCAGGTTGTCGCGGAGATAATCAAATCCGTACTCGTTGTTGGTGCCGTAGGTGATGTCGGCGCGATAGGCTTCAGGTCTCGTGCAGGGGCGGAGAGACTGGAGCCGCCTGTCGGAGGCTTCATAGGCCGGGTCGTAGAGAAAAGAGGCGTCGTGTTGAATGATGCCCACCGAGAGTCCCAGTGCGTGGTAGAGGATGCTCATCCATTGGGCATCGCGCTTGGCGAGGTAGTCATTCACCGTGATGAGGTGCACGCCTTTCCCTTCGAGCGCATTCAAATAGACCGGGAGCGTGGCCACGAGGGTTTTCCCTTCGCCGGTCTTCATTTCGGAGATGCGGCCTCGGTGAAGGATGATGCCGCCGATCAACTGCACATCGAAATGGCGCATATTCAGTTTGCGGCGGGACATCTCACGACAGACGGCGAAGGCCTCAGGGAGGATGTCGTCCAGGGTTTCGCCCGCCGCAAGGCGTTGCTTGAACTCCTGGGTCTTGTCCGCGAGGGCTTGATCGGAGAGCGGCGTGAGGCCAGCTTCCAGGCTATTGATCCGCTCCACAATCGGGCGGATAGCCTTGATTTCACGATCGTTTTTGCTGCCGAAGATCAGGTTGAGTAGTTGCGTCACCATAGTGTTCTCGTTTGGAACGGATGCCGATGTCCCAGAAATGAATCCGCGCAGTATACAGGATCTTTCCCGTGAATCCTATAATAAGCAGCAGCCTTGGAGGCGAGTGGCTGGCTTGACAGGTCTGGTAGCGGTCCATTAGCATTCGGCCGAGTCACAGCCGGTCGAATGCTCATGAATCACACCGCCCTCAAAGTCGTCTCGATCCTTCTGGTGTGCTGTGTCCTGTCCGTCGGCGGGTTGGCGCAGGCTCAATCGGTCGAACATGCCGGGCACCATGCTCAGCATCAGGCCGCCACACATGGCACCGTGCTCTGCTCCTGGATGTGCGCGGCGGGACAAGCCGGTGAAGCGGCTGTCGTTTTCACTCCGCTCGATGTGACTCCCTGCGAGTCTGTCGAACCTGCGTCCGTAGATCGAGTTCCGACCGTCTCCCCGATCGCTCTCGCGCCCCGCAGTCCTCCGGTTCGCTAAATTCAATCCAATTCGATTCCCGCATGCAGGCCTCTTCCCGGGAAGAGGGCGTTGCCGTTGCAGGCTCATGGGGAGCGCTGAATGTCTTGGGTTTTCGTATCGTCGTATGGAGGGGCGGCCATGAACATTTTGCATAGAAGCCGGAGTCGTATCCGGCAGAGCCTCGTTCTTGCAGCGGTGTTGATCGCGATTGTGAGTGGAACGGCCTGGAGCATGGGCTCGCGCGTTCCGGTGGTCGGCACGCAGGCGGAAGATTTTCAGCTCGTCGATCTGAGCGGGAAAGTGCAGAGCCTCAGCCAGTACCGCGGCAAGATCGTGCTGCTGAATTTCTGGGCCACCTGGTGCAAGCCCTGCACGACCGAAATGCCGGCCATGCAAGCCAGTCTCGACAAGCTCCAGGATAAAGGCTTTGTGGTGCTCGCGATCAATGAGCTGGAAGACGACGCGAAAGTGCGCGAGCACGTTAAGCAGAACGGCCATACGTTCCCGGTCCTTATGGATCGCGCCAACAAGGTTGCCAACCAGTTCGGCGTCTTCGGGTTGCCGGTGAGCGTGTTCATCGATGAAAATGGCATCGTCCAGGAGTACATCAAGGGCGGACTCCTGACCGAGCAATTGATTTACGATGTGGTAGCAAAGATTCATAAGCAAGAATCGGTTAAAGCTGCTGCCATTCGATAGAAGCATATGACAAGGTTGATTCCACGATTGGCAGTTGGCTTTTTCGCAGCATGGCTGGTGCTGCTCAGCGGCGTGGTGTACCCGCAGCTGGCCGCCCATGCGGAGCAGCATGCCCATCACAGCGCGACGACTCATGCCAACGCGCTCTGTTCGTGGCTTTGCGCGGCGGGACAAACGGCTGAAGGATCGGCCCCGCCGGCTCTGGCTCCTGTTGCGGGCGCGTCGCCGGCGATCCAGCGGGAATACTCAGTCTTCCGTCTCTCTTCCGTTTCACTTGCCGATTCCCGAGGGCCTCCTTTCCTCGTCATTCCCCGCTGATGACTCGAATCACAGGCAGCGCATGTCGCTGGCTCTGCCGGCTATGGCTGAGCGGGGCGATGTGTGTTCGCTATGCCCGGCGCGCAGCCGATGGCATGAACATGTCTCACATGAGGAGTATTTCCATGTTGAAGTTCTTCACGCAACGTGTGCTGAGTCTGTGGATTTTGATGCTGGGCCTGGCGCTGGTCGGACCGGCGCAATCGTTGGCTTCCTGCGGCGCCGTGAGTTGTTTCGTCACCATCGGATCGCAGCAGCAGGTGCCGCAGGAGGGATTGCTGACCACGAATTTTATCTACAGCTACACGCCGATGACCTTGCCGAGTGGGAGCTCCGGCCATATCGCCGAGGTGAACCAGAGCACTCGTCGGATCGTTCCCAATCACCATCGAGAACTTTCGACTATTACAAACAGCTATACGCTCGACGCGAATTATGGGATCACGGACCGGCTCGGTATTCAGCTCACGGTTCCCTACCTCACCAGAAACCATGAGCATTATCATTGGCATAACAATGCGGATACGGACCTCGGTCAATTTACGGACAAGGGAATTGGCGATGTGCGCGTGACGGCGAAGTACAATGTGCTCCCGTCGATCCGAAGCATGTTCGTGGTCGGATTGGGCGTCGATCTCCCTACCGGGGATAACAATCAACGGGAACGGCAGGGCGGCCTGCTCGAGCCATCCGGGCAGCTCGGTCGCGGGCAGGCCGGGCTCATCGGGTCGTTGTACCAAGCATATGAATTGATTCCCCATCGGTTGAATCAGTTTACGTATGCCAGCTATCGGCACACATTTCGGAATAACGATGGGTATCAGTATGGCGACGAGTATATTCTGAACGCCGGCCTCAATGCCGTTCCGATTGAAGCCCTCCCATGGCTCACGGTGACGGGGCAAGTGAACTATCGCTACCAAGTGCATGACAGCATGGTGGCAAGCCAAGGGGCAGGATCGCCAATTATCGATCGTGCCGTTCCCAATTCAGGGTCGTCGTGGTTCGGGGTTGC
>JBEGVJ010000064.1:0-10055 GCA_041178465.1 Nitrospirota bacterium | reverse complement strand
AAGAGCGGATGATGCGGGCTCGACGTAACCGGCGCCGTGCTTGGCGCGGCGCCGGCATTCCCGAGAAAACGCCAGGCGCCGCCCTCATGGACCAGATAGTGGACCTCGCGGAACCAGCTATCCAGCGTGATACGCGTGCCGCCCTGGGCCTCCGCGCCATAGAGCCCACCGGTGCAGATGATTTCCGCATGCAGTTGAGCGCCTGACCGGAAGACCTTCACCTCCGAGAAGAGATGGGTAGACGACAGGTTGCGGTAATGGGTGAAGACCTCGCCCCAGATCCGGCGCACATCCGCGGGTTTCAACCCATGATAGTTGTAATCCTTGGCGTAAAATTGCAGTAGTTGGTCCAGATCCTGTTTCTGCACGGCAGCTTCGGCACGACCAAAGGCCGCCAGAATCTCCCGCATGGTCGGATGTGAGGCAACGGCTGTGCGATCCTGAATGGCCAGGCTATCGACCGTCAATACCACGTCCGGCAAAATCTCCACGGCCGCATGGCTTTCAGACGAGAGCCTAAGCCAAGCGACCGCCAATGCCGTGAAAAACAGACGATGCACTGATTGCCTAGGCATGACATGGCTCCCCAAATAATACGTCACTCTATCTACCACAGGCACTCCGGCAGGTGCCGAGGGAAATATCCTGATCGTGACCTGTCCCCTCCCCCGCTAAGCCGCCACATATTTACTAGTCGACAGTGTAGAATGTAATTCTTTTTAGCCGGAAAGTCTGTCCCCATGTCTATCCAGTGGTTTCCCGGTCATATGAATGCGGCGCGCAAAGAAGCGGCCAAGACGATGGAGGTGATCGATGTCATCGTCGAGGTGCTGGATGCGCGCATACCGGAAGCCAGCTGCAACCCGCTGATCGAAGAGCTGCGCCTGGTCCGCCAACGTCCGAGCTTGAAAGTGCTCAACAAGGCCGATCTCGCCGATCCCGCCATCACTCAGGCCTGGCTCGACCTCTATAACCGGCAACCGGGCGTCAGCGCCGCAGCCCTCTCCTGCCACCATGCAGGCGATGCCTCCAAGGTGCCCCAACTCTGTCAGCCGCTTGCGCCCCATCGCAACAGCAGCGCGAAACCGTTGCGCATGCTGATCATGGGAGTCCCTAATGTCGGCAAATCGACCCTGATGAACCAGCTCCTCAAACGCCGCATCGCGCGCGTGGGCGACGAGCCGGCCGTGACCAAAGTCCAGCAACGTCACAAACTGAATGATCACATGGCCATCACCGACTCGCCGGGACTCTTGTGGGGGACCATCAAAGACCCGAACGTCGGCCTCCTGCTCGCCACGATCAACGCCGTGGGCCATACGGTCGTCGATGACGAAGAGGTCGCTGAGTTCCTCGCCGCCATCCTGCTGGCGCGCTACCCTGCCCGGCTCACGGCCCGCTACGGTTTTGCCGTGGAGGGGCTGACGAACACGGATGTGATCGACGCCATCGCCAAAAAACGCGGCTGCCTCCTGACCAGGAGCGGGGGCGGGCTGGACCGGAACAAAGCGGCGAGGATTCTCTTATTGGACTACCGCAACGGCACACTCGGCCGCACCAGCTTGGAGGAGCCAGGAGCGCGCGAGGGAGTGCCGGGCTGAGCGCACGCGCCTGACACGTTGCGGACGGACGCCGAGACGCGAACAAGGACCGAGAAAACATCGCCATACACCGCACAATGGCTCCTCAATAGTTTTTCCCTTTTGACACATTTTCTCCTTCTCAGAGCACGCGCGATCACGTAGAATGCCCCCGCCTCCCACAACCCTGGACGAACTCGAAGATGAAGGTGAACGATGGGGCTCCCGGCATGAATAGGCTATCGTGCGATTCCATTGACTCCAGCGACCGGGCTTCTGGAACAGAGAAGTACCAGTGGAATGGCGTGCTCCCGTTCCTCAGCATCCACCTGATGTGCCTCTGGGTCTTTCAGACCGGAATCAGCTGGAAATGGGTGGCACTGGCCGTTGCGAGCTACTACCTGAGAATGTTCGCCATCACGGCGGGCTATCACCGCTACTTTTCACACCGCGCATACAAGACCAGCCGGGTCTTCCAGTTTTTCTTGGCATGTCTCGCCATGACGTCTGCGCAAAAAGGCGTGCTCTGGTGGGCCGCACACCATCGGCACCACCATAAGCACTCGGACCAGGAGAAAGATCGTCATTCCCCGCTGCAAAGAGGATTCTGGTTTTCCCATGTCGGATGGCTTCTGTCTGAGAATTATGTGCAGACCGATCTCCGTGTCGTGAGGGACTTGGCGAAATACCCCGAGCTGCGCGTCCTCAACCAGTTTCACTTCCTGCCGCCCCTGCTGTACGCACTCCTGATGTATGCGCTGTGGGGGTTCCCTGGACTGATCTGGGGATTCTTCATTTCCACCACCGTTCTCTACCACTGCACCTTCTTCATCAACTCCCTGACGCACATCGTCGGCCGAGTCCGGTACAACTCCCGCGATGGAAGCAGAAACAGCTTCATTCTGGCTGTGCTCTGTTGCGGGGAAGGCTGGCACAACAACCATCACTACTATCAATCCTCGGTCAACCAGGGGTGGTTTTGGTGGGAGGTGGACTTCTCCTATTACCTATTGGTCATACTCTCCTGGTTCGGAATCGTGTGGGACTTGAGAACCCCTCCTGCCCACATCAAAGCGAAGGTCCTCGCTTCCGGAAATGCCCCAGCCATGTAGCAGACTCAACGAAGCGGTAACTCATAGGAGATGTCTTCTTCCATGATGGATCGTGCGTTACGCTAATCGACTCGTCGTAACGTGCGCAGGGCGAACCACCTACCAGACAGGGGAAGGACGGTCACCCATATGAATTCACAGCACGTTGTGCACGAGCTGCTCGCGAGAGCCCATGTGCACGTTAATGGGTCTCAACCGGGGGATATCCTGGTCCACAATGACCGATTCTATGACCGCGTCCTGACTGAGGGATCGCTGGGACTTGGAGAGTCCTACATGGAGGGCTGGTGGGATGCCAATCAGCTGGATGAGTTCTTCTTTAGATTTCATACTGCCGAACTCGACAAAGCCGTACGCGACAAGCGCCTCATGCTGAACGCGCTCCAAGCGCGCCTGTTTAACATGCAGAACAAGCATCGCTCAAAGCGCGTGGCACTGCACCACTACGACTTGAACAACGAGTTTTACGAACGCATGCTGGGCCCTCACATGCAATATACCTGTGCCTATTGGAAGCGGGCACAGACCCTGACGGAGGCCCAGGAGCAGAAGCTGGAGTTGATCTGTCAGAAGCTACAACTCAAGAAAGGCGAGCGCGTTCTAGAGCTGGGGTGTGGATGGGGAGGATTTGCTCATTACGCTGCCTCAAAATACGGCTGCTCAGTGGTCGCCTACAACATTTCCGAACAGCAAGTCGCCTACGCGCGGCGCTGGTGCGCCGGACTCCCCGTTGACATCAGGCTCAGGGACTACCGCGAAGCGACCGGGGAATTTGACAAGGTCGCCGCCATCGGCATTTGCGAACATGTGGGATTCAAGAATTACCGCACGCTCATGGACGTGGCCCACCGAACCGTCAAACCGCATGGCCTGTTTCTGCTCCACAGCATCGGGAACAACGCCTCGGTCACCACCGGCGACCCCTGGTTCGATAAATACATTTTCCCGGGCGGCATGCTTCCCTCCGTGGCGCAACTGAGCGCCGCGATGGAAGGGCTCTTTGTCCTGGAGGACTGGCATAATTTCGGGACCGACTATGACCGCACCCTCCTGGCATGGCAGGAGAATGCTGACCGGCAGCGAGAACAATTATCCCCCACTTTCGACGAGCGTTTCACCCGCATGTGGCGCTACTACCTCCTTTCCCTCGCGGGAGCGTTCCGCGCCAGGACCATCCACCTCTGGCAAATTGTGATGTCGAAGCGTGGCCTGCTGGGCGGCTACGAATCAGTACGGTAAGAGCCATGATCTCGCACGAAGACTATGCCCGCAAGCGGGAGTCTGTGGTCGCGGCCCTTCGTTCGTCGAACACGACCGGACCCCTCGCACTCGAAAAATCGACGTCCAATCTGTTCCGGCAACGTGTCCAGGAGCCACGGCACAGACTGGATCTGCGCCACTTCAATCAGGTCATCCACGTGAACGAGCACGAACGTTACGCCGACGTTGAAGGAATGACGACCTACGAAGACCTGATCCGTGAAACGCTGCCCTTCCAGCTGATGCCTGCTGTCGTACCCCAACTGAAGTCGATCACCATCGGCGGAGCGACGACCGGGATCGGCATTGAATCCTCCTCGTTCAAGTATGGCTTCGTCCACGAAACGATCCTGGAAATTGAAATCCTCCTGCCAGACGGAACGATCGCAGTCGCCACCAAAGATAACGAGCACCGCGATTTGTTTTTCGGCTTTGCCAATTCCTATGGCACGCTAGGCTATGCCCTCAAAATGAAAGTGGCGCTCGTGCCTGTCAGGAAATTCGTCAAACTCCAGCACGAACATTATTCAGATCTGGAGACCTACTTTCATGCGCTGGGACGTGTCTGCCAGGACAGGCAGGTGGATTTCGTCGATGGCACGATGTTCAACGAGCAGGAGCTCTACATCACAACCGGTGTATTCGCCGATCGGGCCGAGTGGCTCAGCGATTACACCTACCGGAACATCTACTATCGATCGATCCCGTGCAACAAGATCGATTACCTCACGACGCACGACTATCTCTGGCGCTGGGACACCGATTGGTTCTGGTGCTCTAAACACTTTCTCGTGCAGCACCCTTTTGTGCGGTGGCTATGGGGAAGAAAACGCCTCAACTCCACGACCTATTGGAAACTGCGCAAGACGTTCAACGGTTCACGCATCGCGCAATTGCTCGCCAAGGCTCTTGGCGGGAGACAAGAAGCCGTCATTCAGGACGTGGAGATCCCGCTTGAGCATGCGCCTGCCTTTGCACGATTCTTCAATAAAGAGATCGGGATCACGCCCGTGTGGATCTGCCCGGTGGCAGCCTATGATCCGTCGGTCTCATATCCGTTGTATCCGATGAATCCCCGGAGGCTCTATGTCAACTTCGGATTCTGGGATGCCGTCAGAAGCGATCACGAGGAGGGCTATTTCAACAAAAAAATAGAAGCCAAGGTTCGGGAGCTGGAGGGCAAGAAGTCTCTGTACTCGAATTCGTTTTATTCGCGCGAAGAATTCTGGCAGCTGTACGACGAAACAACCTACCGCACGCTCAAGGCCCGCTACGATCCGACCGGAAAGCTGAACGATCTGTACGAAAAGTGCGTCCTCACGAAGTGACGCATCGGACCCATCTAATCGCCCCCTCCAAGCTTGCTCGTTATCATTTCAGTGATGGGGGCTGATTGATCTTCCACTGCGCGCGTCCAACGGCGGTTGGTTCATCTGGTCTATCTTGTCTATCTGGTTTATCTGGTTGGTCGGACCGGAAATTCATCCAGAAGAACCAGATAGACCATCCAACCAGACAGACGAGCCCGTACGCGTTGCGCGAGCACAGAAGATCATCAGGCTCCATCACACCCAGACCCGGACGAAGTCGATGTACCCCCGTTCGACATCCGTGCTGATGAGTTCCACTCGCACGCTATCCCCGACGTCGAGGCCCGTCGTGCCCGTTACCACTCGCCCTTCGACCGGCGGCTCAAGGAGCCGAACCCACGTACCTCTATCTGATGCACCCGTCACGATGGCGTCGAAGCGCTGCCCGATCCGCGATTCGAGCAAAAGGGCGGCGGCGGATTTGCGGATCCGCCGTTCGACTTTTTCCGCATCGTCTTCCTTTTCGGTACAGTGGCCTGCCAGATACTTCAGCTCTTCCGGCTTGTACGGCGTGGGCGCGCCAGCCAGCGCCGCTTTGACCAGCCGCTGGGTGATGAGATCGGGAAAGCGCCGGTTAGGTGCTGTGGAATGGGTATAGCCCTTCACCGCCAGCCCGAAGTGTTCTGGCGCACCATCTTTCGACTGGTCCAGCACATATTCGCCTCGGCCGATGAGCTTCACGATGGCCAGGGACAAATCGGGAAAGGTGAGGGGGTCGGCCTTCCGCCGCGTGACGAGGAACCCTTCGAGCGCACGCGCATCCGGCTCCGGAGGTAAGTGCTCGCCCCAGCGTCCCGCCACCTCTCTAATCCGCTGCCACCGTTCGGGAGAGCGCAGAATGCGGCGAAAGGACGGCACGCCCTTTCCTTTGAGATAGGACACCGTCGCCTGATTCGCGGCGATCATAAAATCTTCGATCAATTCCTTGGCGCGATTCTTCTGCTCGATCCTGAGATCGGTCAGCTCCTCACCGTCGAACACGGCTCGCGGCTCAATCGTTTCAAGACTCAAGGCCCCCTGCTGATGGCGCCGTGTCTTGAGCCGCTGCGCGACCTGATCTTGAAGTCGAAGTTGCGCCGCGAGGCCTGAGACGGCCTCGACCCGCCCGGGCGCCGGCGCCTCCCCTGCGAGCCACGCTGCAACGCTGTTATAGGCCAGCTTCGCGTGGTTGCGGACCAGGGCACGAAAGAGAGTCGAACTGAGGACCGCCCCATCCTCCGCAATCACCATCTCCACGACAATCGCGAGACGGTCCTGCCCTTCGCCGAGAGAGGTCAGATCGGTCGATAACTTTTCCGGCAGCATGGGAAACATCTCGCCGGCCGTATAGACCGATGTCGTATTGTGCTTGGCGTGACCATCCAAGGCTGACTCCTTCGTGACCAGCGAGTCCACGTCGGCAATCGCGACCAAAATCTTCACGGACCGATCAGCCCGTGGTTCGGCCACGGTGAGTTGGTCAAGGTCTCGGGAGTCGTCGTTGTCGATTGATGCCCAGAGCAGCCCCGTTAAGTCGCGCAGGTTCGAATGGTCGGAGGCCGCAGTCTCGATGCGGGCAAGCTTGGCCTTCGCCGCAACAGAAAAATCCGGCAACAAGCCTCGCTCGACCATGGCGCGACGGGCGATACTCCTAAGATCCGTGCGATGACTTTTCATGCATCCTTCAATCTGGGATGAAACCCGGTTGACGCTTGAATAGAAAAGGAACGGCCAGGTGGCCTGCTAATCTCCGGTGCTCGCGCAACGCGTACGGGCTCGTCTGCCTGGTTAGATGGTCTTTCTGGTCTATCTGGTTCTTCTGGATGAATTTCCGGTCCGCCCAACCAGACAAACCAGATAGACGAGATAGACCAGATGAACCAACCGCCGTTGGACGCGCGCAGGGGGAGACCGAGCAGGCCACCCTCCCGTGAAGAGAAAAGAAGACAAGCAAGCTTGAAGGGATCATATCGATGGATGATGGTCGCTCGATGCACGAGTTGTGGATGACCCGCATGGCGAGCTTGCGATAGGCGGGAGAACGCGTCCTTCACGCGGCGCTGAGGAAGCGACTCCCCAGCGATACATTCTGCTTCCAACGGATGATCTTTGCGAAACCGACTGACGCCCAGCACGCTGAACCCCGGCACATGCCCCTATCCATCTACCCGCGCCATCACGGCATCATGCGCCGTTGCCCGCATATAACCCGGCGCCTCACGGGACTGCACCTCAAGGCAATCACCTTCCTGGTCGAACCACCATTTTATTTTTTCGGCCAAGCGTGTCACCGTGGTGCGGTAGCCGGCACAGTCTCAAACTCCAGCTTACCCGTATCAAGCTTCGGCGCTCGTTTTGAGAGATACAGCATCTCGATGCCAATGATCTTGCCATCCCCGTTGTAGTCCACAACGATGCCAGGCGACACTTCCTTGGACTCAACGGCGTCCGCAGCATCCAAGGTTAAGTAGAGAGCATCAGCTTCGTGATCGACTTTAAGTTTCATAGTTGGCCTCGCATGGTTCGGTCGAAATATGCAGTGACCACACGCACGGGGTTGAACTGAGTATTCACTATCACACGTAAGACTCGGTTGTCATGCTCAGGAATGGTTCCAAGCCGGTGTTCAAGTATGGGATCAAGGGGGTCAAGCGCCTTGCGGCTGGGCGCAACCAACACATGCTCCAGCCATTCGCGCCGAATTTGACGTTTCTCCAACGCATCAGCCGCATGAGCAGTCAACACATACTGCATGACAGTTCACCTCAACAGGTCCGATAACGGAGCATGGCCACGTGCTCGATGCCTCTCCTGAGTTGAGCCGATAGATAGTCCCGATAGCTCATCCAGTCAGCGCCGAGCACGGAGTGATAGTTCCAGTGTATTGGGGTGAAACGTTCAGGAAGGATACATGGACGCAGCACGTTTGGGAAGCGCCGACAGCGGGGATGGCCAGCCTAGTCGTCCTCCTGCTCGTGCAACGCGCGGCCTTCAGCGTCGTTCGTCTCTCGTTCCTCCAAAGAGCATATGGCCTATAGCCAATAGCATGTGGTCCAGAATGAAGAGGGGGGACCTTTGCTAGCAGCTATACACCATTTGCCATACGCTCTTATCCCCAACGAGAGACGCTTCACGAGGCCCGTTTCACGAGACTCAGGAAGACGCGCGCAGTGGAGACCGAGCAGGCCACCATCCCGTGAAACAGAGGATCGGAATTGGAACTGACAGCATCGACCTTACGCGCCAAGCGTCTGCTGCCGGGAAGAACGCCCATTCTGATAGAGATACTTCTGGAAGCCCACGAAAACCCTGCCAATCTCTTCCGGCTTTCCCAGGTCGGCTACGGCATCGGCGATGGCATTGTGATATTTGAGCTTCAGCAGCGGCGAGAGCTTGTCCTGCGCGAGCTCCTCCACACCGACTTTCACATATTGCTGCAGCACAAAATCCAGGAAGACCTGCTGCTTGCCGTTGAAGTGGGCACTGATTTCCGCCTTCGCCTTCTCCGCTCGCTCCTGGCGCGTGAGTGGCGGCAGAGCGTAGGCCACATGAGCCAGCACGTCGAAGAGGTCGCTGTTCTCGGCATCGATGATCCGTTGCATTTCGCCCATCTGTTCGGCCCCGAAGCCTTTCTCCGCCAGTCCTCGTAACAGCTTCGCTCGCGTCTCGGGAAGACTCCAGAGCGCACGGAGTTCGGCTTCGTTCTTGAAAAACTCGGGAAGCTTGCCGAACAGCATTTCCAAAAATTGTTGTGCGGACATCGGCGTGCCGTCCGGGTGCCAAAATGTCGTGACCATCATGTGTTGAATGGTGCGGGCTTTCCCATCAGCCAGCGTCACTTTGACTTTCTGTCTCTTTGCATATTCGGCGGGCGTCTCATGCATCCCATCGACCGAAGGCATTGACGGAGGAACAGTCTTGCCCGCCTTCGGTTCCGCCTCGATCGGCTCCCCATCCCACTCCGGATCGCTGAAGTGGTGGTGCGCCTTTACGAAGTCATAGATCGTGAAGTAGTCCTTCCCGTCATACAGCCTCGTCCCTCGCCCGATGATCTGCTTAAACTCGATCATCGAATTGATCGGACGCATCAGGACAATGTTGCGGATATTGCGGGCATCCACACCGGTTGAGAGCTTCTGGGAAGTCGTAAGAATCGTGGGGATGGTCTTTTCGTTGTCTTGGAAGTCACGGAGATGTTGCTCGCCCAGCTCGCCGTCATTGGCCGTCACCCGCTGGCAGTAGTTGGGGTCTGTGCTCGTCTTCATTTGATTGATGAGATCGCGCACGGCCAATGCGTGGTCCTGCGTGGCGCAGAAGACCAGCGTTTTCTCGTTCTGGTTAATCTGCTCCATGAACAGCTTCACACGGTACGCTTCCCGCTCCTTGATCTCGATGATCGTATTGAAGTCGGTTTCCGTGTAGCGCTTCTTGGTTTCGATCTCGCCCTCGATCAGTTTGTCGTCCGGCGTATAGACATATTCATCGAGCGTCGTAGAAATCTGCTTCACCTTGAAGGGGGTAAGGAAACCGTCGTTGATGCCTTCCTTGAGCGAGTAGATATAGACCGGCTCGCCAAAGTAGGCATAGGTGTCCACATTGTCCTTGCGCTTGGGCGTGGCCGTGAGACCAAGCTGCACCGCCGGGGCGAAGTAGTCCAGGATGCCGCGCCAGTTGCTTTCATCGTTGGCCCCGCCTCGATGGCACTCGTCGATGACGATGAAGTCGAAAAAGTCCGGCGGATAGTCGCCGAAATA
>JBEGVJ010000063.1:0-8959 GCA_041178465.1 Nitrospirota bacterium | reverse complement strand
GACCCTCAAGCGCGAGCTGGTATACCATCGGCGCTATGCGACCCGTGAAGAGGCGACGCAGGATATCTTTGAATACATCGAGGTGTTCTATAATCGGCAGCGCCGCCACTCAACCCTTGGCCATAACTCCCCAGCCGAGTATGAAGCGAGGACGGCAGTAGCTTAACCAGGTGTCCACGGAATTGGGGGAAGGTCAAGCTATGGCTCATGACGTATAGCTGATGACAAAGACGCCCAGTCTCCATTTCCAGACCATACGCTATTCGCTATATGCCATACGCTCTTTTCTTTAGACGAGAGACGGACAAAGAAGACAGCCTTTCGGGACATCCTGCTAAGGCTTTTCGGGTCTTGACTGCTGTGCAACAGCAGCCCTTGCACGGGCATGATTTCCACCCAGTTCGAGGTAGCGCGTAAAGGCCTCAACCGATTTCGGCTGATCCTTCATCTCGTCGGCATAGAGAATGCCCAACGAAAAATAGACATCCACGTAGTTGGGATTGACCACCAGCGCCTCCCGCAAGGCACGCTCCGCCTCGACATACTGCCCGCGCTTCTCGTGAATCAACCCGAGCGTATAGTGCGAGTCCGGATTCTGCGGCGCATACTGCACTGCCAGCTTCGCAGCCGACAATGCATCGTCGAGGTTCGGCAACACTTCTAACCGCACATAGCTCTTGAGCACATAGGCATCACCGAAGGAAGGATCGTACGCCAGCGCTTTCTCCAGCCGCTCCAACGCTTCCTCCGATGACTTTCCGGTCTGGAGCAGTGCGAAGGCCTGTTCATATTGCAACTTCGCCGCCTGCCGCCGTTCAGCCGGAGACTGGGGCTCTGCCCCCATGACAAAAGCGGACTTTCGTCCCTCGATCAGAACCGTCTCCCCATCCCCTTCAAGCTGGGCAAAGAGGGGATGCTGTGCTCCCTTTGACCGCTCCAATACATGCTGTTTGACATAGTCCCCGACTTCCGACGCCATGAGCCAGCCGTTTTTATTACGGTCCGCCTGGCCACTCAGCCCGTTCACCAGTACCTGCACGAAGAGACTCTTCCCATTCTCCTGACTCAAGGACTCACCCTTATCGCCCGCCGTCAACACTTGCACAGCTCGCCGCTCCGTATCGTCTTCCGGGGCCAATCGCCCTTCGAGCGACAGGGGCTGAGCCGTGCTCACCTCCCACCCGCGAACAGCGGCATTCAAAAGAAAGAGGGTATGCTTGGACGCGCTACGCCGGCTGAATTCTTTCAGCTGCTCAAACGTCACCGACTTGGACACATTCCCGACCTGCGCATCCCAGGGCACGAGATATCCCAGCTCCTTGCCGGCCAGATCCTGCGTGACCCCGGCATGGCCGACGAAATAGATCACGAGCCGATCGTAGCGGCCGACCTTACGGGGCAGGAAATCAGAAAGCGTCTGTTGCAGACGGCGAGAACTGGCATCTTTGTCGTAGAGTTCCACGACCTCGTCGAAGCCCATTTGGCGAAACGCCTGGGCTACCACTTTCGCATCCTCGATCGCGCCGGGATTTTTCGGGGCCAGGAGATAGTTCTCCACCCCGATCACAACAGCCCACGATTTGTAATAAAGCCCTTCTGGCTTGCCTAGCTGCGCGGACACGGATGATGGACCGAATATTGCGAGCAGCGAACAGGCAAGAAGCGCGAGACAGAATGGGTGCAATTGTCGAGGAAAGATCGGCAGCATACGTTTGATCGACCGTGGCGCCTAACGCGTAAACTGAGCCTACTCTCGCCTCTGCACGACTGTCAAGAAACGGAACACCGCAACAGCAGGCTGTAGTTGAGTTATCCCCCGGCCCTCCAGCATAATACCGACGCTCTTTGTCCGTCGTTCGTAACGCGTATCTCGTGAAGCGCGAGAAAGGCGTGGCGGGCTGAAGACTGAGAGCTGAAATGGTTGAAACTTCGACCTCCGACATTTAGCCTTCCGCCTTCTGAGCTGGCGGACTTTTTCAGCGTTCTGCTAAAGGAGCCATTGCACCATGTCAGAAAACATCGAGACCCTCCTCAAAGAAAGCCGCGTCTATCAGCCGTCCGCCCAGACCAAAGCCGCGGCCTATATTCAAGACTACGACAGTGCCTATACACAATCGATCGCCGACCCGGAAGGCTTCTGGAGCAACGTCGCCAAAGAGCTGGAGTGGTTCTCGCCCTGGACCAAGGTTTTGGAATGGAACTATCCCTGGGCCAAATGGTTCGTCGGCGCCACCTGCAACATTGCCTATAACTGTCTGGACCGTCACGTCAAAACCTGGCGCAAGAACAAGGCCGCCATCATCTGGGTGGGCGAAAACGACCAAGAGCGGGTCATCACCTATGGCGAGCTCTATCGACAGGTCAATCGCTGCGCAAATGCACTCAGGAAACTAGGGCTCACGAAGGGCGACCGGGTCACGATTTACCTGCCGAAGGTTCCCGAACAGATCGTCGCCATGCTCGCCTGCGCACGCATCGGCATCATTCATAGTGTGGTCTATTCAGGATTCAGCGCCCCGGCCCTCGCGAATCGCATTCAAGACGCAGAAGCCAAACTGGTCATTACGGCCGATGTCGGGTTCGACCGGGGAAAGGTTCTCAACCTCAAGTCGGTGGTCGATCAAGCCGTGGCCAACTCCCCCACCGTCGAACATGTCGTGGTCTTACGGCGCCAGACGCCGGGAGTCACATTGTCCACGCCAAAAGAAATCGATTGGCACGACTGGCAGAAGGACGAGAAGGCGGTCTGCGAGGCCGAGCACCTGGATGCAGAACATCCGCTCTACATCCTGTATACGTCCGGCACCACCGGGAAGCCCAAGGGCGTGGTCCATGTCCACGGCGGTTATATGGTCGGGACCTACATCACCACGAAATACGTCTTCGACCTGAAAGACGACGACGTCTACTTCTGCGTCGCGGACCCTGGCTGGGTCACAGGCCACAGTTATATTGTGTATGGCCCCCTCCTCAACGGCGCCACGATCCTCACCGCTGAAGGCAAGCCGGACTACCCGAACCCGGGCCGCTGGTGGGATCTCATCGAACGCTACGGCGTCTCGATTTTCTATACGACCCCCACCGCGATTCGTCTGCTCATGCGGTACGGGGAAGACTGGCCCAAGAAGTACGATCTCTCCACCCTCCGCATCCTGGGCAGCGTGGGCGAACCGATCAATCCGGAAGCCTGGGAATGGTTCCACCGCGCGACCGGCGAGAACAAACCGATCATGGACACCTGGTGGCAGACCGAAACCGGGTCCATCATGATTACGCCTCTGCCGACCGTCCCCTTGAAGCCGGGCTCCGCCACCAGAGCCTTCCTTGGCATCGAGGCCGATGTGGTGGACGGTGCCGGCAACAGCCTCCCCGCCAATGCCGGCGGCTTCGCCGTGATCAAGAAACCCTGGCCCGCGATGATGCGCACCATCTACAAAGATCCGGAGCGCTATAAAACCTATTGGAATACGATCCCGAACTGCTACACAGCCGGCGACATCTGCCACAAAGACGAGGACGGCTACATGTGGTTCATGGGCCGCGCCGATGACGTGATCAAAGTGGCCGGCAACCGGCTCGGCACCGCCGAAGTGGAAAGCGCGCTGGTCAGCCACCACGCCGTAGCGGAAGCCGCGGTGATCGGCAAACCGCACAAGCTCGTCGGCGAGTCCATCAAGGCCTTCATCATTTTGAAACAGGGGGAAGTAAACAGCCCGGCCCTGATCCAGTCGATCAAAGATCAAGTACTGAAGGAGTTGGGCAAAATCGCCGTGCCGTCCGAAATCGATATCGTGCCCTCACTCCCTAAAACCCGATCCGGCAAAATCATGCGGCGGGTGCTCAAAGCCAAGGAGCTCGGGCAAGACCTTGGCGATATCTCGACGATCGAAGATTGATTCAATCGGTTTCAAGACGGGTGATCGATGAGACGTCGGTGCGCTCGGGAACAAGATCGGAGGCCGGTCATGCAGACAGCAATAGGGACTCGAATCACGGTCGCAATCGGAATGATGGCCATCTTCCTGACAGCGACCAGCCCGGCTAGCATCTGGGCCGCCGAACCAGTCAAGCAGGAGAAGAAGGCGAAAAAAACAACCGGTCCGAAATACGCCTCGGCGGAGACGGCGGGGAAAGCCCCCTCCTGTTTCGGTGAAGCACCCAAGATCGACAAGCTCACGCCCGACGAGGGAAAAGCCGGAGACACCGTCACCATCACCGGAGCCAACTTCGGCGCGGCAGCCTGTTTACGAGGCGTCTCCTTCGGCCCTGGGCATCCAGCCAAATTTCAACAGACCAACAACAACATCACGGCGACTGTGCCGAGCGGCATAAAGAAAGGCGTGGTTCTCCTCACCGTCACCACCGCCTCGGGAGAAAATTCGAAGCCGTTCCTCGTGAAATAGAGATGGGAAGGCGGACTAGCCCGCCCTCAAGGGAGAAGAAAGAAAAGCGGTGGTCGCTCGATGCGCGCACTGGAGGATCGACCAGGGTGTCCCGTGAAGAAAGAGAAGAGCGGGTGTGGAAGAACTGCATGATAGGACTCGTCGGACATGAAGCGTAAACCAGGCGAACCGATCTATCTCACGCGTCACCTGCTGGGCCTCGCCCTGGCCCTGATCTCCCCCATTCTGCTGCCCCTCCTCTACCACCATTATGTCGGACCACTGAACTTTGCCACCCGATTTGTCGCAGGCCTGCTCATCGCTCTGGGAGGAAGCATCGTGCTCTATTTCACCTACCGATCCTCGGCTCAGAACGAACCGTAACGTCAGACGCCATACACGTCCAGACCCGCAGACTGAACGACTATTGCCGCACCTACTGTCCGCAAGCTACAACAGCCGCAATTTTGTGAGTTTTTGCGATTGACTCGACCGCAATCTGGCCAAGCTGTGCATAAGTGTGGCCTTTCCCATGGCAACCCACATTCGGAGGTCTGCTTCAAGCAGAAAATCAGCACGTCTTCATCAAAAAACCACGGCTTGTGGAAAAGCCAAAGATTCTCCCGTCAAGCCACAAAATATTGTGGGTATATTTAACAGGACACAATGCCTATTTTTCAGGCAAACAGCTCACAGGTCTCTCTGTCTGAGCCATTTCTACATCTACAACCTTCTTGTCCACAGGGTTGTCCCCAGAAGTTGGGGAACGGCAGGCCAGGGCCATTTGCACTCACTATTTACAAAAAAGAGGCGAAATTTCTGGCGGAATACAAAAATTCTATTGCAAATACGCCGTGACTCGACAATCGAACCAGCACAACGGAAAAACTCATCGGCCATCAGCCACCTGTTCTTTGCTCCTCACCTGTCACCTATCGTGCCTTACGCGTCACGCCCCTCGAAAGGCAGAGTGATTTCTCCGGGGGAAACCGGTATTCTTTCAGCAACCGAGTGCGCCACAGCAGTACCCGCCTCAAAACGGTTTTGGCGGAGCAAGGAAGGAAATCCATGAGTTCGACCGCAGGCATCACCGCATCACGGCAATTTAGAAAGCTTCTCTTATCCGAGCAGCTGGAATTTATCTGTGAGGCGCACAATGGCCTCAGCGCCAAAATCGTCCAAGAAGCCGGCTTTAAAGGCATCTGGGCCAGCGGCCTCTCCATTTCCGCCCAATTCGGCGTCCGTGACAACAACGAAGCCAGCTGGACCCAAGTCCTGGAAAACTTGGAATTCATGTCCGATGCGACCACGATTCCAATTCTCCTCGATGGCGACACCGGCTACGGCAACTTCAACAACATGCAGCGGCTCGTCCGCAAACTGGAGCAGCGCCACATCGCCGCGGTCTGCATCGAGGACAAACTCTTCCCCAAGACGAACAGTTTCATCAAGGGAGGCGCCCAACCCCTGGCGGACATGCAGGAGTTCTGCGGCAAGATCAAAGCCGGCAAAGACGCCCAGACCGATCCGGACTTTTCCATCATCGCCAGAGTGGAAGCCTTCATCTGCGGCTGGGGACTGGCGGAAGCCTTACGCCGCGCCGAGGCTTATCATCAGGCTGGCGCGGACGGCATCCTCATTCACAGCGCCCTCTCTGTGCCGGATGAGATCCTGGCATTCAAACAGGAATGGGGCAATCGCTGCCCCGTCGTGATCGTGCCCACCAAATATTACGCCACGCCCACGGATGTGTTTCGCCAACACGGCTTTTCCATCGTGATCTGGGCCAATCACATGCTCCGGTCATCCGTGGCCGCCATGCAGAAAACTGCGAAGACCCTCAAGGAACAGGAACACCTGCTCTCCATTGAAGACAAAGTCGCGCCGGTCTCAGAAATCTTCCGCCTGCAAAACGCCGCGGAACTCCAAGAGGCCGAAGACCGTTATCTCCCCAAGGGCGCCGAGGGTACGACTGCCATCGTGCTGGCCGCCTCCCGCGGCAAGGAGCTGGGAGAACTCACAGAACAGCAGCCCAAAACGATGGTCAAGATCCAGGGCATCCCCATCCTGTCCCGCATCGTGGACGCCTACAATGCCGTAGGGATCAAGGACATCGTCGTCGTCCGGGGCTATAAGAAAGAAGCCGTCAACCTGCCCAACCTGACCTATGTCGATAACAATGATTTTGCGGAGACCGGCGAACTGGATTCCCTGCTCAAAGCCCTCCAATCCAGGAAAGGCCCGGCGCAAAGCACGATCATTTCCTACGGCGACGTGCTGTTTAACAAATACATTCCCCAGTCGCTGTGTCAGGAGAACGATGATTGCGTTATTTTTGTCGACAGCAACTGGCAGGAGCAAAGCAGCTATGCCCGCCTCGGCGGGTTTGCCGAATGCACCATTCCCAATTCGAGAAAAGCCTTCAACGCCAAGATCTATCTCAAGCAATTGGGAGACAAGCTCCCCCAAGCATCCATCCACGGGGTCTGGATGGGATTCCTCAAAGTCTCGCCCAGCGCAACGAAGCTCATCACCGATATCATCGTGGAGCTCCTGGCGAAACCAGCCAACCGCAAAGCCGCCATCCCCCAACTGCTCCAAGAACTCTTGAACCGAAACTATCCGATCCGCGTCCTCTATACGGCAGGCCACTGGCTCGACATCAACAGCCTAGAGGATGTCGTGCAGGCGGGAAATTTTTAGTCTGTCCGACGCCTTGCTTTCTGCGCTAAAACTACAATTCTGGAAGAACGGAATAGAGTCTTACCCTAAACGAAAAGCAATTGGCATCTAATGCGAAATCAAATACACACAATTAGACGAGTATACGAGGGATAGATGGAGCTTCGACCATGCGGCACTACCGTTAATAACCCAGACGCTGAGTATGCAGATCTCTCATGTGGTGAATGCGCTCATACAACCCGGCATAAGATTCTCACGGAGGTCCGAGACCATTTGGATGATGGGGATATAACACTTTGGCGGCAGTTCCAAGTCGTCCAATGCCAAGGTTGTCTTACAGCATCTTTTTGCGAGGCATCACAGTTTTCTGAAGACATAGAGCACGACGAGAACGGGGAAACTTTCATTCCGACAACCCGAAAACTCTTTCCCAGCCGGACTACCGGGCGACCGTTAATGAACGAGGTGCACCTTCTCTCTCCCGAAGTTCATCGCGTATATCAAGAAGCGCATGCAGCATTGTGTGCTGAACTTCCAATTATGGCCGGTTTGGGCGTGCGCACTCTCGTAAAGGCCGTATGCCGAGACAAGAAAATGAAGGGCCGAGACCTTAAGGAGCGAATCGGTGCCCTTCAGGCTGCTGGTTTCATTACCCCTGATGGTGCCGAGATCCTCAATCATCTAAGACAGATGGGCAATGCAGCTGCTCATGAGATGAAAGCTCACACTCAGGATGAGATCAATGCGGCATTTGATGTGCTGGAATATCTTCTCCAAGGAGTGTATGTGCTTCCAAAGCTGGCAGAACGATTGCCAAAGAAAATCACCTAGTAAGCCAGTAGAGCGAACTGGCTACGCCTGTTGCTCACCCGCAACGTCTCCACTGAAACAGAACACGCCATGAAATAATGGACCGACCCCACACAATGTGCGATTGCAAGGCACAACCCTACTCCTTCGTTAGCGTGTCAAACGAATCGCTTGAGAGCGACAGCTAAACGTGAGCACCAGACTGCACCATGAAATTCAAGCGTCCAGTAACACCAGCTGAAATGAGCAGGGCGCTTACTGCTCTTTGCGAAGATATTGTGCCAGGTGCAACCCCGCTTTACATTGATGTTCACCCTCTGAGCGGCGCTCCAGCTGACGAGTGCTTTTCACTGGTTAGTAGCCAAGTAGCCACCAATGGTGGCGATCTCGTAGTCGGCTGGATACTTTGGGAACTCCCCACTCTTTTCGTAGAAGCGGAGTTTCACGCCGTGTGGCGTTCACCCGCTGGAAAATTTATTGATATCGCGCCTAAGAAGTCGCCCACACGACGCATACTCTTCTTGGAAGATCCATTGAGACGATATGAGGGGCGCCAAGTCAATAATGTCCGTCGAGCCACTAGCCAAGACCCTGTAGTAGTTGAGTACCTAACTGCGTTCGACTCACAGTTCGAGCTTTTGAATCGCGGTGAGCGCGCTCATCGTCACGGGGAAATTCACTTGGAAGGCAGCGAAGCAGCCGAATTTAACGCAATTCAAAAGAAGCTAGTCTTACTCCAGCTGCGGATCGACAGTCATCTCCCATCATTTGGCCCCTACTCTCCGTGCTGGTGCGGAAGCGGAAAGAAGGTTAAGTGGTGTCATAGAGACCAGGCCGTTTAACAATTCCATCAACCGGACTCCTCAAGAGGTGCGTTTTTTGATTTTCCCTAACAGTACTCCGCCGGATGAACCAGACAGACCTCAAACGAGTTATTCACAATCTGAGCGCCTTCCTCACCT
Source organism: Nitrospirota bacterium (assembly GCA_041178465.1). Classification (GTDB taxonomy): domain Bacteria; phylum Nitrospirota; class Nitrospiria; order Nitrospirales; family Nitrospiraceae; genus Palsa-1315. The sequence continues at coordinate 120 of JBEGVJ010000063.1, read as the reverse complement.
CCGCGATCGGGATCTCGCGCCAGGCGCCGGATGGGATGTCTTCAAGTTTAAAGGGACCGTATTGAATACGCCTGAGCCTGGTCACTTCATGGCCCAGCGCCAGGAATAGTCGTCTGATTT
>JBEGVJ010000062.1:0-4226 GCA_041178465.1 Nitrospirota bacterium | reverse complement strand
CCTGGAAGGCTTTCTCAGCCTCCTGATAGAGATGCAATAGGGCCGGGAATGACTTTCGTCAGATCGATGACGAGTTCATCTTTGGTGTTGGCCAGCAACTTATCGAGAAAGCTGTGCTGTTGGATGATCGTCGCCTCGTTCGAGTCGAAAAAGAGGTCGAACCCCTTTGCGGCTGTCGGCCGCATGGGATAGCGCCGATCGTAGATCATCCCATAGGTCGGAATGCCATAGAGGACCTGCCAGTTCCCCAACGTGAAGTGCAGCTCCGTGCCATGCAGATAGAGGCCGCCTGAAGTGATGATGCGCTTGACGGAGGTTTGCGGCTGACTGAAATAAAACGTCACACGTTCGTCCGGCTGGGCGACGGCGAACGCCTCTGCGATCTTCCTGGACAAGAGCGCAAGTTCCTCAGGACGAAACGCCGGCATCAGCGGGGCCTCGCCCTGCGTCCATTTCTGCAGCCAGATCCGATGTTCTTTGACCGAGATGCCGCCGAGAATACGAGCCACATCCTCGGCGCGCATCGCGTTCGGATGCGCATGCGCGCTGGGTGGCCACTCCGGCAGAACCGTCTCATCGCGCTCAAGCCTGACGTAACTGACCGGATCTTCATAGACTGCGCGATAGGGCACCATCGGAATGGCGCAGCCTGACAAAACAAAAACCGCACAAAGAAGTGATGCGTGATGCGTGATGCGTGATCGGCAAATCCATGAAAGTAGCGTCGTCTTCAAAAACTCATCACCCTTCACACGTCACCCATCACAACGTTCGCTATTCCGTAATCGTCACGGTCATCTCGACTCGCTCGAACGGATTGTCACGGCCGTCGCGCTTCATGCCGACCACCTTGTCCACCACGTCCATCCCGCTGACTACTTCGCCGAAGGCCGTGTATTGCCAGTCGAGAAAATTCGCGTCCGCGACGCAGATGAAAAACTGCGAACCGGCGCTGTCCGGATCGTTCGAGCGCGCCATGGACAGAACCCCGCGCTTATGCGGCTTGCTGTTGAACTCGGCCTTGATCTGATACCCCGGCCCCCCCATGCCATGCGACGCCCGGTCTGGATTCTTGCTGTTAGGATCGCCGCCCTGGATCATGAAGCCGGGAATGACCCGATGAAAGGTCGTGCCGTTATAGAAGCCCTCTTGGGCCAGTTTCGTGAAGTTCTTCACATGCCCCGGCGCCACATCGTGGAAAAACCGCAACACAATGTCGCCCAACTGAGTCCCTTTGCTGCTGACGCTAATGGTGGCTCTGGTGTTCTCTGTCGGTTCTGCCATCGTCTTCTACCCTTTCTTGGTTAGCGGAAACGGAAGGGCGCCGGAGCCTCCCCCCCCTCAAGACCCTGATTAATGGGATTCCACGTCTGTCCGTCGTCGTCGCTTCTGAAGGCTCCCTCGCTCGTCCCGGCATAGAGCAGCCCTGCGCCGGACTCGATCAGTACTTGAACCGACATGCTCGTCAATCCCTTGTTGAGCGGCACCCACTGACGCCCCTTGTCGGTCGTTTTGAAAATACCGTGGCCCGTCGCCACGAAAAGCCCTCGGCTGTTGAACAGAATCCCGCGGATCGAATCGTTCGGCAAAGCCCGGCTAATGGACCGCCAGGTCGCACCGCTATCGACACTGCGAAAGACCCCTCCGTCGAACGTGCCGGCATAGATGCTCCCCTCGGAATCGATCGTCAGCACGCGGATGAAATTCTCGATCATGCCTTCATGATCTTTCAGCCCCTGTTGCTGGCGCACCCAGCCGGTCGACTGGGCTTTAAACCGCAAGATGCCTTTCCCGGAGGTGCCGGCATAGAGCGTCCCGTCCGAAGAGAGAGCCAGCGCATGAACCAGGATGTCGTTCAAGCCGGTCGTCACGGCCGACCAGCGGTCGCTGGCAGCGCTCAGCCGATACGCGCCATCGCTCGTGCCCGCATACAACGTATCGCCCGCCGCCAACAACGATTTGATTTCCAGATGCTTGAGCCCGCTGTTAATCGCCTGCCAGCTCTTCCCGCGATCGCGCGAGCGAAAGACCCCGCCACGGAAGGTGCCGGCATAGATCGCCCCGTCCTTTCCCGTGGTCATCGTCAGAATGAACGGGTCTGTCACGCCCTGGCCGGATTTCGTCCAGGTGGCGCCGCGATCCTCGCTGCGAAATAGCCCATGGCCGAACGAGCCGGCATAGATCAGATCATTCCCGACGGACGTGAAGGCCTGAATACTGGTCAGCTCCTGCCCGGTTCGCTCATTATGCGGCGTGCCTGGCTCAGCAAATCCAAACGAGGCAGTACCTAACCACAACAGAAAGACGGCCAGCCCAATTCCGAAACGATTCATCTGCGTCCTTCCCACCTGATGCTTGCTAATAGACTGCGAAAAATCGGCATACGCGCAAAACTCGCTGGACCTACTCTGTATAACATGGCGGCCCCCTTCGCTCCAGGATGCTCAAAATGGCCGTCCGGCAAGGCCGCAGAGATCTATCACTTTTTAAGGGGTGACTGGGATGATCCCAACTGCGCGCGTCCAACGAGGGCCTTCTGAGGCCGCGCGTTGCGCGAGCACGGGGATTGTCCCCGCTACCCCGCCACTTTTCAGCATCCTGCTAGCGAACCCGTTGCCCCGCCGGTCCCATCGGCAGGTCCGGATCGAGCGGCAAGCTGACTTCTGTTGAGCCGCCCCGTCCAAAGATCCGGGCGCCAAGAATACCGATCTCATACAACACCATCAAAGGGACTGCCATCAAAAGCATGGTGAAGAGGGTCGCGTCGGGCGTCACGATGGCCGACAGGATCAAGGCGGCCATAATCGCGTGCTTCCGGTACTGCGCCAGCGTCTGGCCCGAGACTACGCCGACCCGCGCCAAGATGGTCAGCACCAGCGGCAATTCGAACGCACAGCCGAAGATCAGCAGAAACTTGACGTTGAAGTCGATATAGGTCCCGACGCTCAAGAGCGGGGTCACGTCATGATCCATGCCGAAACTGACGAAGAAATCGATGACCAGCGGGAGGATGACGAGATTGCAAAAGATCAACCCGAGCGCAAAGAGCGCCCCTGCCAGCGCGAACAGCGGAATGCCCCAGCGCTGCTCCTTGGGGAGCAACGCGGGTTCAATAAACTTCCAGCATTGATAGAAAATGACCGGCAGACTCGCCAGGATCGCCGCCAAAAACGACACTTTGATCGAGGCGAACAGAGCTTCCGTCGGTCCGTAGAAGACCAGCTGGTTGGGGAAGGGGCGATTCAACCATGCGACCATCTCGGCGGAAAAGGCAAACGACACCATCAGGGCCACCAAGATCGTAGCCCCGATGATGATCAGGCGATGCTTGACGGTCCGGATATGCGCGGCAAGGGGATTGAGAATCTGTGCCATGACTCCGGTCCCGGTTGCTGGTCATCCCCAGCCCCACGACGCGACTCCTCACTGTACAGCGGCCGGCAGCTCCTGGTCCCGATAGACACGGATCAGCTCGGCCATTTTGTCTTTCTTCGCGAGTTTCTCTTTTTGCAAATGCTTCTTCGCTTGCTCTTCGGCTGGAGTCAGGACGTGGCGCTTTTGCAAATCAATCAATTCCAGGTCCAAGCGATGGTGCGCCTCTTCCGCGGTACGAAACTCGTAACTGGACTGGCGCAGCCGTTCCGCAATCATACTGTCTGTCAGCATGTCGCACCTCCTGGTTATGAAATTACTGCAGCGGCCTGATACGTCCTCCCTCGTGAGCGACTTCATGTGTCAATCGACCGGACTCCGACCGAATCGGGTCCAGTTCCATCAGCACGGCATCTTCTATGGGGTTGGTATAGTACGCAGGTCTGGTCGTTACGGCGCGAAACCCAAGACTTCGGTAGAGCGCATGCGCCGCATGGTTCGAGGCCCGCACTTCGAGCAAGGCACGTATCGCCGACTCTGCCATCCCCGCCTCTAACGCCTGTGTCACCAACGCTCTCGCGATACCCTTGTGCCGCATCGACTCGGTGACCGCCAGGTTCATCAGCCGTAATTCCTCAAACACGACCCAGAAGCACAAATACCCGACAATCGAGGAGGAGCCGGCTTCGCCAGGCGCCACTTGCTTGGCTAACAGAAAACGCGCGAAGCGATTCCCGCTCAATTCCGCTTCCAACATTTTGCGCGTCCAGGGGGAGGAGAAGCAAGCTTCTTCAATGTGCAGAATGTCCGGCAGCGCCTCAATCGTCGCCGGCTCGATCACCCACTCACCCATC
>JBEGVJ010000061.1:0-15175 GCA_041178465.1 Nitrospirota bacterium | reverse complement strand
TGCCCTTATCCGAACTGACCTTGGTCAAGGCCGCGGTCAACGTCGTCTTGCCGTGGTCCACGTGCCCGATCGTCCCGATATTCACGTGCGGCTTCCGCCGCTCATATTTCGCCTTCGCCATACCCGCTCCCTCCGTCCTCACTCAAAAATCAATCAGACTACTCGCCCCGATACTTAGCAATAATCGCCTCGGAAATTTGCCGAGGCACCGGATCATATCGGTCGAACTCCATACTGTACGTTGCGCGTCCCTGCGTTCGCGAGCGAAGATCGGTTGCATACCCAAACATTTCACTGAGCGGCACAGATGCATCAATGACCTGCGCGGCAGCCCGCGACTTCATACCCTGCACCTTGCCGCGGCGACCGTTCAAGTTTCCGATTACGTCGCCCATGAAATCTTGAGGAACCACCACTTCAACCTTCATGATCGGCTCAAGCAGCACAGGATCGGCCCGCTTGCACGCATCGGTAAATGCCATCGAACCGGCGATCTTAAATGCCATTTCATTGGAGTCAACGTCGTGAAACGACCCGTCGATGACCGTCACCTTGACATCGCGAAGCGGATACCCAGCGATCACACCAGAATCAAGCCGCTCCCTCACACCCTTCTCGATGGCCGGGATAAACTCTCTCGGGATAGAGCCACCGACAGTCTTATTGACGAACTCCAAGCCCTTACCAGACTCGGCCGGCTCAACCGTCAACACGACATGTCCGTACTGGCCACGGCCGCCCGTCTGCTTGATGTACTTCGCCTCAGCTTCAGCTTTCCTGCGAATCGTCTCTCTAAAGGCCACCTCAGGCTTTCCGACATTGGCCTCTACCTTAAACTCACGCAACATGCGATCCACGATGATTTCAAGATGCAACTCGCCCATCCCGGCGATGATAGTCTGAGAGGTCTCTTCATCCGTCTTCACCCGGAACGACGGATCCTCCTGCGCCAACTTCTGAAGCGCAAAGCCCATCTTCTCTTGATCTTGCTTCGTTTTCGGCTCGATCGCCATCGCGATGACCGGCTCAGGGAACTTCATGACTTCGAGCAGAACCGGCTGCTTTTCATCCGCCAGCGTATCTCCGGTTGTCGCCCCCTTGAGCCCGACCGCCGCAACAATATCGCCCGCGTAGGCGACATCGATGTCCTCACGCTTATTCGCATGCATCTTCAACAGACGTCCGACTCGATCCTTCGTCCCCTTCGTTACATTCGCAACGGACGTTCCCGTCTTCAACGTGCCGGAATAGACACGCAGAAATGTGAGCTGCCCAGCAAAGGGATCCGTCATAATCTTAAAAGCCAAGGCCGCGAACGGCTCATCATCGGAAGGAAACCGCTTCACTTCCTTTTCGGTACTCGGGTCAATCCCGGTCACAGACTCGACATCCAGAGGGGACGGAAGAAAGTCCACAACCCCATCCAACAGCTGCTGCACACCCTTGTTCTTAAAGGCCGTCCCACAGAGAACAGGAGTCATCTTCATCGAAAGCACGCCGGCCCGAATAGCCCGACGGATCTCGTCCTCCGTCAATGGCTGGCCATTGAGATATTTATCCATCGTCTGCTCATCAAACTCAGCGACCGCATCCACCATCTTCACGCGGTACTCATTGGCCCGATCAAGCAGATCGGCAGGAATTTCGTCGACCTTATACTTCGCACCGAGGGTTTCGTCGTCGTACACATAAGCCTTCATCGTGATGAGATCGACCGACCCCCGATACTCAGACTCTTTACCGATGGGAATCTGAATCGGAATCGGATTCGCGCCCAACCGATCGATCATCGTCTGGACGCTGGTGTAAAAATCAGCACCGATACGATCCATCTTGTTCATGAACGCAATCCGCGGCACACTGTATTTATCCGCCTGCCGCCAGACCGTTTCCGACTGCGGCTCGACTCCCTGCACGGAATCAAACACCGCCACAGCTCCATCGAGAACCCTGAGAGACCGCTCGACTTCAATCGTAAAATCAACGTGCCCAGGCGTATCGATGATGTTAATGCGATGATCCCGCCAGAAGCAGGTCGTTGCAGCAGCCGTAATCGTAATGCCGCGCTCCCGCTCCTGCTCCATCCAATCCATCGTCGCCGCACCCTCGTGCACTTCGCCAATCTTATGCGAAATCCCAGTGTAATAAAGAATACGCTCAGTTGTCGTCGTCTTGCCGGCATCAATATGGGCCATGATGCCGATGTTTCGAGTTTTTTCTAACGGTGATTGACGTGCCACGTACTTCCCCTAAAAATACACATGCCGCAAACCGAGCCGACAAAGCACTGCGACCTACACACACCCGCGCATACGGATCGCAGCACGGCCCAGCTGCAGCACAGGATAACGTTACCAGCGATAATGGGCGAACGCCTTATTGGCCTCCGCCATCCGATGCACATCTTCCCGCTTCTTAACCGCGGCCCCCGTATTATTGGACGCATCCAACAACTCAGCCGCAAGCTTCTCGCGCATGCTCTTGCCACCGCGCGTACGCGAATACTCCGCCAACCACCGGAGAGCCAGCGACATTCGACGAGCCGGACGAATTTCTACCGGCACTTGATAGGAGGCACCGCCGACCCGGCGAGACTTCACCTCAACGACAGGCTTCACATTATCAATCGCTGTCCGGAATACTTTCAGCGGATCATTGCCGGTCTTCTCTTGAATGACGTCAAACGCACCGTAGCAAATACGCTCCGCCGTGCTCTTCTTGCCGCCAGACATCAGAATGTTCAAAAACTTCCCGACGAGCCTATCCCGATAACGCACGTCCGGTAGCGTAACGCGCTGGTCTAAAAATCTAGTTCTTGGCATGTGACATCAACTCTCTCGTTACTAACAAGGGATAATTTCGCTACTTAGGGCGCTTCGCTCCATACTTCGAGCGGCTCTGCTTCCGATCCGCCACGCCGACAGCGTCAAGGGCACCTCTGACGATGTGATAGCGCACACCAGGCAAGTCCTTCACACGGCCGCCGCGCACGAGCACAATGGAGTGCTCCTGAAGATTATGACCGACACCCGGGATGTACGTCGTCACTTCCATCCCGTTCGTCAGCCGGACACGCGCGACCTTACGCAACGCCGAGTTCGGCTTCTTTGGCGTTGAGGTATAAACACGAAGACAGACGCCACGCTTCTGCGGGCACGACTTGAGCGCAGGGCTCTTTGTCTTCGCATGCGCCAGCTGGCGACCTTTTCGAACTAACTGATTAATCGTTGGCATTAGTACGTCACTCTCATCTTCGATACAGTTTGACTGATCAGCTGCAACCATTCAAGTGCAGAGCCCGCGGATTATAGTGATCATCCGCCTCGGTGTCAAGTCACACTCAATGGCGCATGAATTACGAGCGAGTCGCCCCTTCCGACCCCGCAGCCACACCCTCATGCGCGAGAGCAGCCGCATCTCCCTGAGCAGCAATCACGGGCTCCGGCTTAGGACTAATGACGAACGTATCCCGGTACTCGTCAAAGCCCGTTCCAGCCGGAATTAACCGACCAACAATCACATTCTCCTTCAGCCCTAGCAGCTTGTCCTCGCGGCCATTGATCGCCGCTTCCGTCAAGACACGCGTGGTCTCCTGAAACGATGCAGCAGAAATAAAACTATCCGTAGTCAGCGCTGCCTTGGTAATACCAAGTAGAACCGGCTTCCCCAGACCGGGCTGCCCACCCTTGGCCACCACACGCTCGTTCTCCTCATCGAACAACATCTTGCTGACTTGACTGCCCGGCAAGAATTCCGTGTCGCCAGGATCCTCGATGCGAACCTTACGCAGCATCTGTCGCACGATAATTTCGATATGCTTGTCGTTGATCGTCACACCCTGCAGCCGATACACGTCCTGCACTTCATCGACGAGATATTTTTGCAACTCGTTCGGACCAAGCACATCAAGGATGTCGTGCGGATTGGCCGACCCGTCCATCAAGGGCTCGCCGGCCCTCACCCAGTCCCCCTCGTGCACGTTGACGTGTTTACCCTTAGGAATAAAATATTCCTTCACGTCGCCCATCTTATTATTGACCAGCACTTTTCGCATGCCCTTCACAAAGCCATCGTACGACACTTCGCCATCGATTTCGCTGATGACGGCCGTCTCCTTCGGCTTTCTGGCCTCGAACAACTCAGCCACGCGAGGCAGACCGCCCGTGATATCTTTGGTCTTGGTCGTCTCCCGCGGAATCTTGGCCAACACATCACCGGGAGTGACCAGCGCACCTTTTTCGACAAAAATATGCGCTCCGACGGGGAGCAGGTAGCGAGCCACATTGGCCGCTGCTGCAACCTTGGCCGTCTTCCCGCTCTCATCCTTGACCGACACGCGCGGACGCAATGTCGCGCCACTATGCTCAACGATGACCTTGCGGGAGAGGCCGGTGACCTCATCGAACTCTTCCTTCATCGTGACACCTTCGACGATGTCCCCGTACGCCACCCTTCCGCCAACCTCAGTCAAAATGGTCAATGAATACGGATCCCACTCCACCAATTTCTGACCCAACTCTATGCGACCGCCATCCTTCACCTTGATCTTGGCGCCATAGACAACCGAATACTTCTCGCGCTCACGCCCGGTTTCATCGACAACGGCGATCTTCGCATTCCGGTTCATGACGACCCATTCACCCTCTTTATTCTGGACTGCGATGCCGGCGTTACGGACGTCGGCATTTTTCTTCGCATCGAAACTCATGAACTTGATGGTGCCGGCGTGCTTTGATTCAGTCACGGTCTGCTCAACCACTTTGCTCGCCGTTCCACCGATGTGGAACGTTCGCATGGTCAGCTGCGTTCCCGGCTCACCGATTGACTGCGCGGCAATAACACCGACCGGCTCGCCCTTTTCGACCAGACGCCCGCGAGCCAAATCTCGCCCGTAGCAGGAGCGACAGACGCCACGGCGCGACTGGCATGTCAGCACCGAGCGAATCTTTACACGGTCGACCGCAGCCTCCACGATCGCCTTTGTCCGGTCCTCATCGATCTCCTCATTGAACGATACAATGATCTCGCCTGTGACCGGATCACGAATATCTTCGGCTGCCAACCGTCCTAACACCCGCTCCTCGATTGGCTGAATGATTTCTCCGCCTTCGACCAATGCGCTCACAATGATTCCGTCGGTGGTACCACAATCGATTTCGTTGATAATCACATCCTGCGCAATATCCACCAAGCGACGCGTGAGATAACCGGAATTTGCAGTCTTCAACGCCGTGTCGGCCAAACCTTTACGCGCACCGTGCGTCGAAATGAAGTACTGCAGCACCGTTAACCCTTCACGGAAGTTGGCAGTGATCGGAGTTTCGATAATTTCCCCGGACGGCTTCGCCATCAATCCGCGCATACCACCCAATTGACGAATCTGCTGCGAGCTGCCTCGAGCACCGGAGTCCGCCATCATGAAGATCGGATTAAAGGACTCAGCCTTGTTCGGGTCGCCACCCGCGCCCAGCTCTTTCATCATTTCATTGGCAATCTGCTCAGTCACATGGGCCCAGATATCGATCACCTTGTTATAGCGTTCGCCGTTGGTGATCAATCCCTCAGCATACTGCCGCTCAATCTCGCTCACTTCCTGCTGTGCCTTCCCAAGCAATTCCTGCTTCTTGGTTGGAATATGCATGTTGTCGACGCAGATCGAGATGCCGGCACGCGTGGCATAATGGAACCCCGTGTCCTTGACCTTGTCGAGAAATGTGACGGTCTCACGGTGACCGCACTGACGATAGACGGTATCGATGAGCTTCGTCATTTCCTTTTTGGTCATGAGCTTATTCGCGTTCGAGAAAGGCATTCCCGGGGGGAGCACTTCCGACAAAATGACGCGCCCGACGGTGGTCTGGACCAGACTTCCTTCGACCCGCACCTTGATCCGTGCATGCTCTTCCAATGCCTGCGAATCGAATGCAATGCGCACTTCCTCCGGCGAACCGAACACTTTCCCCTCTCCCTTCGCCCCGGCACGCTCTTTGGTCAGCCAATAACAACCAAGGACCATGTCCTGCGACGGCACCGCGATCGGCTTGCCATTGGCAGGCGAGAGAATATTATTGATCGACATCATCAGCACGCGTGCCTCGACCTGCGCTTCGACCGAGAGCGGAACGTGGACCGCCATCTGGTCTCCGTCGAAGTCGGCGTTGAACGCGGCGCAGACCAACGGATGCAGCCGGATGGCCTTGCCTTCAACCAACACAGGGTCGAATGCCTGAATACCCAGACGGTGCAACGTCGGCGCACGATTCAGCAGCACAGGATGCTCGCGAATCACCTCGTCGAGCACGTCCCACACTTCCGGCCGCTCCTTTTCAACCAAGCGCTTGGCGCTCTTGATCGTGGTCGCCGCGCCACGCTCCTCCAGCTTATGAAAGATAAACGGCTTGAACAGTTCGAGCGCCATCTTCTTGGGCAATCCGCATTGATGCAGCCGGAGCTCCGGCCCCACGACGATCACAGTCCGCCCGGAATAATCGACCCGTTTCCCGAGCAGGTTTTGACGGAAACGCCCCTGCTTCCCCTTGAGCATGTCGCTCAGCGACTTGAGCGGTCGCTTGTTGGGGCCACGGATCGCGCGGCCGCGGCGACCGTTATCAAAGAGGGCGTCCACGGCCTCCTGCAACATCCGCATTTCGTTTCGAATAATCACGCCAGGCGCCTTCAATTCGATCAGCCGCTTCAGGCGATTGTTCCGATTGATGACGCGGCGGTACAAATCGTTCAAATCCGAGGTCGCAAACCGTCCGCCGTCTAACGGCACGAGCGGGCGCAATTCCGGCGGCAGCACCGGGATCACATCCATGATCATCCACTCGGGCATGTTTCCAGACTTCCGGAAGGCCTCGATGACTTTCAGCTGCTTGGCGTATTTCTTCTTCAACGCTGCAGAGGCCGACGTCTTCGCCTTGGCCTTGATCTCATCCCACTTGGCAGTGATATCGATCTTGCGGAGCAACTCCCGGATAGCATCGGCACCGATACCGACCTTATAAGAACCAGGGCTGTATTCAGATTGCAACGAGCGAAGCTTTTCCTCCGAGACCAGCTCCTTCTCCGTCAGATCTGTCGATCCTGGATCGACACAGACATAGCTCTCGAAATAGAGAATTCGCTCCAGACCTTTCAGGCTCATGTCGAGCAAAGTCCCAATCCGGCTCGGCACGCCCTTGAGGAACCAAATATGCGCAACCGGTGCCGCGAGCTCGATATGCCCCATACGCTCTCGACGGACCTTGGACTGAATGACCTCGACGCCGCACTTGTCGCAGACGATTCCGCGGTGCTTCATCCGCTTGTACTTGCCGCAGTTGCATTCCCAATCCTTGATTGGACCGAAAATCTTCGCGCAAAACAATCCGTCTTTTTCCGGCTTGAACGACCGGTAATTGATAGTCTCCGGCTTCTTCACCTCACCGTACGACCACGACCGAATCTTTTCGGGCGACGCGATTTTGATCCGCATCGAATCGAATGACACCGCATCGCGCGGCTTCTCAAACAATGTATAGACGCCTTCCAAAGTAGTGACCTCCTCTGATGCCAACCGCGAGGGCCAGCACACAAATGGGTTAGTCTTGCGACTTAACCAGTTCGACGTCGAGCCCCAAACTCTGCAGCTCTTTGACCAGGACGTTAAACGACTCGGGCAATCCAGGCTCCAGGAACGGTTCGCCCTTGACGATCGCTTCGTACATCCGCGACCGGCCCGGCACGTCGTCCGATTTCACCGTCAGGAACTCTTGCAGCGTGGATGCAGCGCCATAGGCCTGCAACGCCCACACTTCCATTTCCCCCAACCGCTGGCCACCGAATTGGGCCTTACCACCAAGCGGCTGCTGCGTAACGAGCGAATAGGGACCGATCGACCGTGCATGAATCTTGTCGTCGACCAGGTGGTGCAACTTCAAGACATACATGTATCCGACCGTGACGGGACTGCCAAACATTTCCCCAGTCCGGCCGTCCATGAGCATAGCTTGCCCGCTGGTCGGCAAATTCGCCTTCTTGAGCAATTCCTTGATCTCTTCCTCTGACGCCCCGTCAAACACTGGACTCGCCACCTTGATCCCTAGCGCCTTCGCGGCCCAACCCAGATGCGTCTCCAGGATCTGGCCGACATTCATGCGTGATGGCACACCAAGTGGGTTGAGCACAATTTCCACCGGCGTCCCATCCGGCAAGCAAGGCATGTCCTCCTCTGGTAAAACACGAGAGACCACGCCTTTATTCCCGTGACGACCGGCCATCTTGTCGCCGACCTGGATCTTGCGCTTCATCGAGACGTAGACCTTGACGAGCTTGATCACGCCGGGAGGGAGCTCATCGCCCCGCTTCAGACGTCCAACCTTTTCGTCGTACAGCGTCTGAAGAATTTCGATCTGCTCCTTCGCCCGCCGGTCAACATCCTCCAGCTCTTTCTGCTCGTCAGGATCGCTCAAAATGATGTAGCGGACAGTCTCATCCGGCAATCGCTTGAGAATCTCTGCGGTGAGCTTGCCCTTCTTCTTCAGAATGACATCGCCGCTCTCAGGATCCATCAAGTCGCGGCCAACCACCTTCCCAAGCAGAAGTTTTCTGACCTTCTTCGTTTTTTCTTCATCGATGATACGGAGCTCCTCGTGGTGGTCACGCTGAAGCTTCATCGCATCTTCGCTTTCAATGCTCTTGGACCGCTCGTCCTTATCGAGCCCCTTGCGCGAGAAGATTTTCACATCGACAACGATGCCCTCGACACCCGGAGGCACCGTCAACGACGTATCCTTCACATCGCCTGCTTTCTCCCCGAAGATCGCACGCAGGAGCTTTTCTTCCGGCGTGAGCTGGGTTTCGCCTTTCGGCGTCACCTTCCCAACCAGAATATTCCCAGGCTTCACCTCGGCCCCGATACGGATGATCCCGCTTTCATCAAGATCGCGAAGCGCTTCCTCTCCGACATTCGGGATGTCCCGCGTGATATCTTCCTTCCCTAACTTGGTATCGCGGGCCTCCACCTCGAATTCTTCAATGTGAATCGAAGTAAACGCATCCTCCCGCACGAGTTTTTCGCTCAGCAGAATGGCGTCTTCGAAGTTGTATCCGCCCCAAGGCATGAAGGCGACGAGGATGTTCTTGCCCAGGGCTAGTTCACCGTGATCGATTGCAGGACCGTCAGCCAAAACCTGCCCGACTTTCACTGGCTGCCCAAGCCGCACCACCGGCGTTTGAGTGATAGTCGTATTCTGATTCGATCGCTGGAACTTGATCAGATCATACACGTCCAAGCCGACATCATTTCGCTTTCGACTTTCTTTCGAGTCAGCACGCACAACGATCCTGGTGGCATCCACACTTTCCACAACCCCAGCTCGCTTGGCCTGCACCACATAACCGGAATCACGCGCGACCACGGCCTCCATACCCGTACCGACTAGCGGGGACTCAGACACGAGCAGCGGCACAGCCTGACGCTGCATGTTCGATCCCATCAAGGCACGGTTGGCGTCGTCATGCTCCAAGAACGGCACCAACGCGGTGGCCACGCTCACCACCTGCTTCGGCGACACATCCATATATTCGATCTTGTCAGAAGTCGCCGTCACAAAATCTCCGGCGGATCGCGCCGAGATGGCTTCGGACATCAAGCGGCCAGAGGCATCCACCTGCGAGTTCGCCTGTGCGATGATGTACTTGTCCCCTTCGATCGCGGAAAGAAACTCAATCTCGTCGGTGACTCGGCCCTTCACCACCTTGCGATAGGGCGCTTCAATGAATCCGAACTTGTTGATCCGCGCATACGTCGCCAGTGACGTAATCAAGCCGATGTTCGGACCTTCCGGCGTTTCGATCGGGCAAATACGGCTATAGTGCGACGGATGGACGTCGCGAACCTCAAACCCCGCCCGCTCCCTGGTCAACCCGCCCGGACCAAGCGCGGAAAGCCGCCGCTTGTGCGTAATTTCCGCCAGTGGATTCGTCTGGTCCATGAACTGAGACAACTGGCTGCTGCTGAAGAACTCTTTCACGGCAGCGACGACGGGCTTTGCATTGATCAGATCGTGCGGCAGCACCGTTTCCATATCCAGCAGGTTCATCCGCTCCTTGATACTGCGCTCCATGCGGACCAGCCCGAGTCGGAATTGGTTCTCTAACAGCTCGCCAACCGAACGGACGCGACGGTTGCCCAAGTGATCGATATCGTCGATTTCTCCCTTGCCAAGCTTCAAGTTCACGAGATAGCGGATCACCTCGACCATGTCTTGCGCGGTCAACGTCCGCTGCTCCAACGGCAAATCGAGGCCCAGCTTCTTGTTCAGCTTCAGGCGCCCGACCGGCGAAAGATCGTATCGCTTGGAATTCGAGAATAAATTATCGAAGAGTGCGCGGGCCGTATCGACTGAAGGCGTTTCCCCAGGACGTAACCGCCGATAGATCTCGACCATCGCCTCTTCTTTCGAGGTAGTCTTATCCATCTCCAGCGTATCCATGATCACCGGCGTAGACGTGACCGTATCAAAATAGATCGCCTTGAATTCTTCGATGTCACTCTCGAGCAATGCCTCGATGATCTCAGCCGTAAGCCGTTGATTTTTTTCAGCGATCTTATTTTTCTTCGAGTCCACCAGTTCGGTTAAAACCGCACGACCAATCAACTCGCTCGGCGCAAGCGGAATTTCCTTCACGCCAGCCGCCTTAAGCTTCGCAATGAGCCCCTTTGTGAGCTTAGCGCCTTCCTTGACCAGCGGCTCCTTGCCGCCCTTCTCAAGCACCTCCGCCGAACAGCGCAGGCCCTGATGAATCTCAGAATCGAGCTTGCGCAACATCTTGCCCCTGACGACCCGGATCTCTTCGACCGGATAATACATCTTGAGCAAATCGTCGCTCGAAAACCCAAATGCCTTCAACAAAATGGTCGTCGGCATCTTCCGCCGACGGTCAATGCGCACATAGAGGATGTCTCGTGCATCGAACTCGAAGTCCAACCACGATCCGCGATAGGGAATGATTCTGGCGGAATACAACACCTTGCCGCTGGAGTGCGTTCGCCCTTTATCGTGCGTAAAGGATGCGCCGGGAGACCGATGTAGCTGGCTCACCACCACACGCTCCGTCCCGTTGACAATGAAGGTCCCGCGCTCCGTCATAAGCGGCAGCTCGCCGACATAGACTTCCTGCTCTCGAACGTCGAGCACCTTCTTCTTGGAACCCTTGTCTTCCTTGTCGAACACGACGAGGCGCACTCGAAGTTTCAGCGGAACGGCATACGTCATTCCCTGCTCAAGACACTCCCGTTCATCGTACTTAGGAGAGCCGAGCGTATAACTCGTAAACTCCAATACGGCCGTATTGTTGTAATCCGGAATCGGAAAGACGCTCGCCAGAGCCGCCTGGAGCCCATGATCCTTGCGACGCTCCGGCTCGACCTCCCGCTGAAGGAATTCTTCATAGGAGCGCTTCTGGATCTCAATAAGATCCGGAATTTCGATGCTGCTATGAATGCGAGAGTAGTCTTTCCGCTCGACGAACTCTTGCAGAGTCGTTTCGGACATTCCCCGGTCCTCCACTACAATGGTTAGGCTTGGGTGCCCACATATGGCAGGCACCCATAAAGACACTAGCGACTGGTCAAATTCGAGGCTACTTGATCTCGATCTTGGCACCGCTCTCTTCGAGCTTCTTCTTCATGGCGTCACATTCTTCCTTCGTGACACCGGTCTTGACCGGCTTCGGCGCGCCCTCGACCAGATCTTTAGCCTCCTTCAAACCGAGGCTCGTAAGCTCACGGACGACCTTAATGACCTGGATTTTCTTGTCCGCCGGAGCAGACACGAGCACCACGTCGAACGAAGTCTTCTCTTCGGCTGCTGCGACTGGACCACCCGCTGCGGGAGCGGCGGCAGCGACCGGCGCGGCGGCAGTAACGCCGAAGCGGGTCTCTAAACCCTTCACGAGTTCCGCCAAATCGAGCACGCTCATCGTCTCAATAGCCTTAATCAACTCTTCCTGTGACAATTTCGCCGTTGTCGTTGACATATCCCCTTCTCCTTTTCGTTTATCCTGAATGGCCGCAATGACTCTCACAAATTTCGACAAGACCGCACTAAGCGTATACACCAACCCACGCGTCGGGCCCTGCATGGCCGACAACAACATCGCAATGAGAACTTCCTTCTTCGGCAGCTTAGCGACAGCCGCCAGCTCGGCCGGCTGCACCACCTTGCCCTCTAACACACCAATGGTGATCCGGATCTTCTCTTCGCGCTTCTCCGCCTGAATAAAGTCCCGAAGGATCTTCGTGGGAAGCACCGGATCGTCATAGCCGATCACCAGCCCCGTCGGCCCCTTCAAATACCCCTTCACCCCCGAAAATATCGTCCCTTCGGAAGCGCGGGCAGCCAACGTATTCTTGACGACCCTGTATTCGGCCTTGGCGCCTCGCAATTGCTTACGAAGCTCCGTTATCTGATTCACGGAAAGCTTGGCACTCTCAGTGACAATCGCGAGACGTGCGCGGCCGAACCGCTCGGTTAACTCCGCAACCGCTGTTGCCTTCTCGTCCTTTTTCATAATCCAACCCTTCCTCTTCCGCGCTGCAATACCCGAACTAACTCCATTCCTTAGCCAGCGCCATCGCATCAAGCTGCACGCCAGGCCCCATCGTGCTCGAGATGGTCGCGCTCATCAGATAACGCCCCTTACACGAAGCAGGCTTTGCCTTGATCACCGCCTCAAGGACCGCTGACGCATTTTCATGCAATTGCTCAGGCTTAAACGACACCTTACCGACAGGCACCTGGACGATCCCAGCCTTTTCAACCTTATATTCCACGCGGCCCTTTCGGATCTCAGTCACGGCCTTGCCGACATCAAAGGTCACCGTCCCGGTTTTCGGGTTCGGCATGAGCCCGCGCGGCCCGAGCACTTTCCCGAGCTTCCCAACAGCTGCCATGAGATCTGGCGTGGAAATAGCGCAATCGAACTCCATCCATCCGCCCTTGACCTTCTCCATCAGCTCGTCAGATCCAACGTAATCGGCACCGGCCTGCCGCGCCTCCTGCTCCTTCTCCCCCTTGGCAAAGACCAGTACGCGAACCTGCTTTCCCGTGCCATGCGGTAGCGAGGTCGTACCGCGCACCATTTGGTCCGCCCGCTTCGGATCAACACCCAAACGGAGCGCCAGATCGACCGATTCGTCGAACTTCGCGTAGGCCGACCGCTTCACCGTCTCGACCGCCTCGCGCAAGCCATAGGCCCGAGGCTCCAGCTTTTCCACCGCCGCTCGCATCTTCTTTCCCATCGCGTTTTCCCCCTTACACCATCACACACAATTTCCAGCCCAGACCTCGGATTGCGCACGCGCAACGAGCGGCCCCGCAGATGCCGAAGACTACCCTTGAACCACGACTCCCATGCTGCGCGCCGTTCCCTCGATAATCTTAATGGCGCCATCAAGATCGGCGGCGTTAAGGTCCGTCATTTTCTTTTGTGCGATTTCACGCAACTGAGTCTTCGTAATCTTTCCGACTTTATCCTTCTGCGGGACGCCGGACCCTTTAATAATTCCAGCCGCCTTCTTCAAGAGGTCGGATGCCGGCGGGGTCTTCATGACAAAAGTGAACGACCGGTCCTTATAGACCGTGATGACCACTGGAATGATGCTGTCGCCCTCTTTTTGCGTCTTTGCGTTAAACTGCTTACAAAACTCCATGATGTTGACACCGTGCTGCCCCAGCGACGGTCCAACCGGGGGAGCGGGATTCGCCTTCCCCGCCGGAATCTGCAACTTGATCTGTGCCGATACTTCTTTCGCCATGTCCTACACTCCTACGCGCGTTCGACCATTTCGGAGTTAAATCCGCTCCACTTGCAGAAACCCAAGCTCCACCGGAGTAGAGCGTCCAAAAATACTGACCAGAACTTTAAGGCGGCTGTGGTCCTGATCCACCTCGTCCACCACACCGTTAAACCCAAGAAACGGACCATCGATGATCCGCACATTGTCCGTCTTGATAAATTTAACCTGCTCGCGGGGCCCTGATGCACCCGCATCAACCTGTTTCAGCAATGAATCCACTTCTTCCATCGACAAAGGCGTGGGCTGCGCACCGCCGCCCACAAACCCTGTGACCTTCGGCGTCTCCTTGATCATTTGCAAGGTTTCATCAATGAGCGGAGACTCTAGCTCCACAATCACGTACCCGGGGAAAAACTTCCTCCGAGAGGTGCGACGCTTGCCATCCTTGATCTCGATCACATCTTCCGTCGGCACGAGTACCTGTCCCAGCTTTTCAACCAATCCCATTTGATTGGCTCGTTCGAGCAAGCTGGTTTTCACCCGCCCCTCAAATCCTGCGTAGGTATGAATGACGTACCAGTTCTTTGCCATGCCCTACCCTCGGATCATTGGTTGACTACGCACCCTGCGAGCGCTATCACTCGCAGCTTACGGCTTACAGAATCTTACTCACGACCCAGACAAGAAACGAATCGATGAACGACAGATACAGGGACATGATGATGCAAAACACAATAACGACGGTCGTGGACCCAACCGTTTCGGCCCGAGTCGGGAACGATACCTTCTTCAACTCACCACGCACATCACCGAAGAACTCTCGAATCGAATCAGTCAACTTCCTGAACATGCGCGCCTCACCTTTACCCCTCAAGAGAGGAAACGTGCCCCTCCCTCAACCAACCAACATCCCCGCTCTCCATTCCAGCCACCAGCGTCGAGCCTGACCCATCCGCGACGTAGCGCTTGGCAGGGGCACTAGGATTTGAACCTAGACTCTCGGTTTTGGAGACCGATGTGCTACCATTGACACCATGCCCCTACGACGACTGGCCAGCCAGCCTTGCGCCGGTAGCCCAGCTACTTCACTTCCTTATGGGCAATGTGTTTCCGGCAGAACTTGCAGAACTTATTCCGCTCCAACCGGTCCGGATCATTCTTCTTATTCTTCATGGTGGAATAGTTCCGCTGCTTGCAGATCGTGCACGCCAAATCAATAATCTCTCGCATCTCAATACTCCCATGCTGTCATGCGACAGCAGTCAGGTTTACGCCAGAATTTCAGTGACGACGCCGGAGCCCACGGTCTTGCCGCCCTCGCGCACCGCGAACCGCAACCCCTGATCCATCGCGATCGGACTAATCAGTTCACCCGTCACACTCACATTG
>JBEGVJ010000060.1:0-36341 GCA_041178465.1 Nitrospirota bacterium | reverse complement strand
GACCCTCAAGCGCGAGCTGGTATACCATCGGCGCTATGCGACCCGTGAAGAGGCGACGCAGGATATCTTTGAATACATCGAGGTGTTCTATAATCGGCAGCGCCGCCACTCAACCCTTGGCTATCACTCCCCAGCCGAGTATGAAGCGAGGACGGCAGTAGCTTAACCAGGTGTCCACGGAATTGGGGGAAGGTCAAACAGTCCCTGCAACCTATCCCTTCTTTGTTCATGCCAAACGAAGAATACCCGTTTCCCCGTGAGAAAGCATCCCACCGTGAGAGGGGAAATGCTTGTTTTTCAGACGTTTACCAAATGGTCGAATTGACCGCCATACTGTTAGGCCCAGACGCACCATTGATCTGCTTATCTTCCTGGTTCATCGAACTCTCAGAATCTTCCATGATAAGGTTCCCTCCCATGTGTGGACGCTTTACTCAAACGGCTTCGCCAGCGGTGATCGCCCAAGAGTTTGGCGTTGCTATGCCTCCCCTGTTCACGCCTCGCTACAACATTGCCCCTGCCCAACCGGTCGCTGCGATCAGGATCGAGCCTGGCACGACCACCCGTCAGCTAGTCCTGTTGCGCTGGGGCCTGATTCCATCCTGGGCCAAGGACCCGAAGATCGGGCATCAGTGCATCAATGCCAAAGCGGAGACCGTGGCGGAGAAACCCTCGTTTCGTGCTTCCTTCAAAGCCCGGCGCTGTCTCGTGATTGCGACGGGGTTCTATGAGTGGCAGGTCCAGGGACCGGCGAAGCAGCCGATGTTGATTGGATTGAAGAGTTCCCGCCCCTTTGCCTTTGCCGGCTTGTGGGAGCAGTGGCAACCTCCGGAGGGAACGGCCATCGAATCCTGTACGATCCTCACGACGGACCCGAACGAGCTGCTGAAACCGATTCACAACCGGATGCCGGTCATTCTTCCTCCCACATCCTACGACCAGTGGCTCGACCCTACCGTCCAGCAGGCAGAATCGCTGAAAGCCCTGCTTCGTCCGTATCCGAGTGAGGAACTCCAGGCCTACCCAGTCAGTACGCTCGTAAATAACCCACGACATGACGCGCCGGACTGTCTTGAACCGCTTCCGGTTTAGAATGATAAAAATGTACCGGGAGTTTTTTTACAGTTCTCAAATGTTCCATCCAACCTTGCTCACTTCACCTCTCTGGGAATGGCACCCGTGTTGGTCCCCCTGCGGCCGTCGAACGAGCACCTTCTGATCGTGCGCGTTCCGGGAGCAAGGGATCAGCAGGGTGTCGTTCCCTCTCCTTGCCACCTTTTGCGTGCCGTAGACTTGGCTTGCCATCTATAGCACTTAGTGCTATATAGTGAAGCGATGGGGGCTGTGGTATGGCGGTATACAAGACCCGATGGTTCGATCGTTGGGCACGAAAAGAAGGGCTGACCACGTCCAGCCTGTGCGCTGCCGTGCGCGAGATGGCGGCAGGGCTGTATGACGCAGATCTCGGTGGTGGGCTGCTGAAAAAGCGGATTGCGCGACCTGGACAGGGGAAGCGTGGCGGCTTTCGCACGCTGGTCGCCACTAACAAAGGAACCCGCTGGGTGTTCGTGTACGGCTTTCCGAAGAACGAGCGCAGCAACATCGACAAGGACGAAGAAGACGCATTGAAGAAACTGGCCGCACACCTACTGGCATTGACGGTGTCGGCACTCGGCCAGGCACAAGACGCCGGGGAATTGATGGAGGTGGATTGCGATGCGAAAAACCAAATCAGCCATTCTTGACGCCGTCCACGACACAGCCAAGGGATTGCACAAAGCCGGCGTGATGGATCAGGTCACGCTGCGCGAATTCGACCGCCTGTGCCTGCCACCCATTGCTCCGCTGGCGCCGGCGCAAATCAAACACATCCGTGAAGCCTCACGGGTCAGCCAGGCGGTTTTTGCCGCGCTGCTGAACACGAGCCTGTCGACGGTGCAGAAATGGGAGATCGGCCAGAAACGGCCCACGGGCACCGCCCTCAAGTTGCTCCACCTGGTACAGGAGCGCGGCCTGAAAGCCGTTGCCTGACACGTGGGTGCAGGGAAGGACGGCACGCGCTTGCTTCTCGACGGTTTGTAACTCCCTGGTAAAAAGCTCACCCGGACAGGAACGGCCCGAAAAACATCGATAATGCGCTGTTCTTTCTTTCCATGGGGACGAAATATATTGCTCCAGCGTGTCAAACCTCAGGCCTCCGACCCAAGAGGGTTGCAGTGCGCGCAGAATGATAATCGAGCATGCCCAGACCAGAGGGGGAGAATTCAAACCCAACCGTGACGGGAACCGGAACGAAGCAGAAGGAGCGGAACGATGAAGTGACGCAAGCGGTTGAAAGTATTGGAGCGGGCGATGGGATTTGAACCCACGACAACTTGCTTGGGAAGCAAGGACTCTACCACTGAGCTACGCCCGCTCGCTGAGTCGGATCCTACGCCTGGCCTCTAGGCCAAGTCAAGAAACTCTTGGCCGTTCTTCCTGCAACTCAACCAGCGCAAACTTCCGTCGGCCAATCTTCAGGCGATAGATTTTCCCGGCCACAATCGGCAATACCGCATGTGTATCGCTCTGCTTCTGTTCATCGACTTCTAAGCCACCCTGAATAATCAGCCGCCTGGCCTCGCTCTTGCTCGGCACAAGCCCCGTCTTGGCCACCAGATCGACAAGGCCGATCGTCTGCCCCTCGCGAAGATCAGCCGGGGTCAAAATCACACGCACATCAGGCTCGTCCGGAAATTCCCGCTCCTGGAACTTCTGCTGAAACGCAGCCCTTGCCTGCTGACCGGCTTCCGCCCCGTGATAGCGCGCGACGATCAGAGCTGCGAGCGCTTGCTTCGCCTCCATCGGATGCGCGGCCTTCACGCTGGCCAAATCCTCCGTCGTGAGCAACTCGTAGTACCGGAGCATCAACACGTCGCTGATCGACATGAGCTTCCCGAACATCTCGCTCGGGCTGTCCTCCAGCGCGATGTAGTTCCCAACGCTCTTGCTCATCTTCTTCACGCCGTCCGTCCCCTCGAGCAGCGGCATCGTGATCACCACTTGCGGCTCCTGGCCATAATCCCGTTGCAGCTCACGCCCCATCAACAGATTGAACTTCTGATCGGTGCCGCCCAGCTCGACATCGGACTTGAGCGCCACGGAATCGTACCCCTGCACGAGAGGATACATGAACTCATGGATACTGATCGGTTTCTGCTCGTGGTAGCGCTTATGAAAATCGTCCCGCTCAAGCATCCGCGCGACGCTGCTGTGTGCGCTCAGATGGATCAACCCTTCCGCCGTCATCGTGCTCATCCAGCGGCTGTTGAACTCCACCAGGGTCTTCGCGGGATCCAGAATCTTGAAGATCTGCCGCTCGTAGGTTTTGGCATTCTCCAATACTTTTTCTTTCGAGAGCGCGACGCGCGTTTCCGATTGGCCTGTCGGATCCCCGATCATGCCGGTGAAATCGCCGATCAAGAAGATCACTTGGTGGCCGAGCTCCTGAAAATGCTTGAGCTTGTGGATCAAGACCGTATGGCCCAGATGCAGATCCGGCGCGGTCGGATCGAAACCGGCTTTCACCCGCAGCGGCCGGTTCTCTTTCAAGGACCTGGTTAGCTTCGATTCAAGTTCGGCCCGTTGAATGACCTCCACGACTCCGCGGAGGATCAACTCGAGTTGACGGGAGAGTTCGCTCATGCTGCCTTCTTCCCTCTGCCTATAGGTATGGCGTCCGGTGTCACTGTAACCAATGGACGAATCCGCTCGAACTTCTTTTTCCCGATCCCTTTGACCTCTCGCAATTCATCAAGCGAGCGAAAGGCCCCCACCGATTGCCGATACTCCATGATCCGTTCGGCCAACTTGGGACCGATTCCTGGCAGCGCGTCAAAATCCTGTTCCGTCGCCCGGTTCAAATCGAGAAGTCCGGACTGAACCCGTTTCGGAGCCGCAACAGCACGCGGCTGATCCGGCAACAAAGCACCAGGCGCAGGGCTCACCACCGTTGCAGGCCCACCACTGGAAGCCATTGCCACCTCGGACGATTTGGCTTCGCGATCGTGCTCGAATGAGGCCGGCAGACTCCACCCGATCCAGAACACCACTCCCAACGTCATCGCGAACATCCCGAGCTTAATAAAAAGAGAGTAGAGCATGGTCGCCACGCTGAACGTCGAAAGTCGCACGTCGAAAGTCCTACGCCTTGACGACTTTAAGACTTGATAACTTTAGGACTTGCGACATCTCTTCTTCTGACTTGGTGAATCGCCTTTCCTTCGACATCTTCCGCTGCTTCCATCAGGCCTTCTGCCAGCGTCGGATGGGCATGGATCATCTCCGCCATTTGCGTGACCGTCGCGCCGACTTGCATCGCCAAGGCCGCTTCATGCACCAGATCGGCTGCGTGGGCCCCAAGGATATGCACGCCCAGAATTTTTCCGCTCACTGACTCGGCAATGACCTTAAACAACCCCGTCGTGTCCCCCGTCGCTTGCGCCTTCCCCAACCCGGCATAGCGAAAACGTCCCACCGTGACAGCGTGGTCAGGATTTTGCCCGGCAGCCTGAGCTCGTTCGCGGGCTTGCTGTTCCGTCACACCGACGCGACCGATCTCCGGCAGGGTAAAAATTCCGGCAGGGATCACGTCGTAGCAGACCGTCGTCTCATGCCCCATGATATTCTCGACCGCGACTTTGCCCTGAGCCGAAGCCACATGCGCCAGCATGACCCTGCCCACCACGTCGCCGATCGCATAGATCCCAGGCACGGTGGTTTCCATCCGGTCGTTAACGAGGATCTCCCCTCGCCGTCCTGTCTGCACCCCTACCTGCTCCAGCCCAATGCCTTGGCTATTCAATCCTCGCCCCACGGAGACCAGCAGCTTCTCAGCCGTGACCTGCATGCCATCTTTGAGGTGAACGGTAACGGACGTCGGTGATCGGTCAAATTTCTCGACTGTGGTCCCGGTCAAAACCGTCACGCCGCGCTTCTTCAGCTCCCGTTCCATCGTCGATGAGATATCCTCATCCTCCAAAGAAAGAACGCGCGGCATTAACTCAACAATCGTGACCTCCGTCCCCAAGCCGCTGTAGAGCGCCCCGAACTCACATCCTTCGACTCCCCCACCGATGACCAGCAGACTGGCAGGAATACGATCGAGATCCAGAAGGTGCTGACTGGTGAGCAGCTGCTGCCCATCGATCGGAAACTGCGGCAAGTTCGGCCAGGACGACCCGGTGGCAATCACAATCGCATCGGCCCCAATGTCCCGAGACGCGCCATCGGCTGATGTTACCGTGACCGTCTGCCGATCCCGCAGTGATCCGACTCCCTGTACATGCTCGATGTTCCAGGCCTTGAACAGCGTCGCAATGCCCTTCACGAGCGTCGCCACGACCTTGTTCTTTCGAG
This sequence comes from Nitrospirota bacterium, assembly GCA_041178465.1. GTDB lineage: Bacteria > Nitrospirota > Nitrospiria > Nitrospirales > Nitrospiraceae > Palsa-1315. The sequence goes on along the minus strand of JBEGVJ010000060.1, from coordinate 30,944 downwards.
CGACCATCTTGGCAAGATCGTACGTGACCGGCCCGTGAACGAGCAGCCCCATGTCTTCTGATTTTTTGACCTTGTCGCCAAGTTCGACGACCGAGAGAAGGGCCTTACTGGGAATGCAGCCCCAATTCAAACAGACGCCGCCGAGCGCATGGGACTCGATGACGGTGACGCGGGCGCCCAGCTGAGCCGCCCGGATCGCGGCGACATACCCACCAGGTCCTGCGCCGAGAATGGCAATGTGCTTAGGCATGGGAACGAATCAATGCTTTTGCGTGGAGAGAAAGGCCTCGTACTGCGCTGCCGTCATCAGCTTTTCGACTTCGCCGGTGCTGGAAAGATCGATCATCACCATCCAGCCTTTACCGTAAGGATCGGAATTCACCGCTTCCGGGTGATCTTTCAAATCGGCATTGACCTTTGCGATGGTGCCGCTCACCGGCGTGTAGATCGTGGACGTCGTCTTGGTCGATTCGACCTCACCGATCTGCTGCCCTGCCTTGACGACGACGCCGGGCTTCGGCATGTCGATGAAGACAATATCGCCTAACGCATCCTGGGCAAAATGACTGATGCCGACCGTGGCCTGCTGGCCGCTCACGCGCACCCATTCATGCTCTTGGTGGTAACGGAGGTCTTTCGGAATCATGCGCACTCCTTTAGCAGGATGCTGAAACAGCCCACCAGCTTCGTTCTCGGCTCATCGAAATCCTCAACGTACCCCTGAGGGTACGCCTCCGGTTTCGACTCGCCTGCGGCCTTGCTGGCCGGCTGTTTGAGCATCCTGATGTTATTCTGGCCCCAACACCATACGGAAGACTCCAGCCGTTTCTCTGCATGAACCGGGTTTTCCCCGCAGCCGACTAAAAAATGTCTCGCTTGGGGCTCGGATAATGTGAATGCCGACAGCCCTCATGTCGCTTCATACCCTTGGCTGCGACCTGCAGAATTTTATCGGGGAATCGTAGTGGTCCGGCTCCTCTTTTGTCAAGAAAACGCTGGCCCATGATGGAGAGAACCGGTGCGCCAGAACGGCGCACCGGAAAGAAGCACCAACAACTCACCGGATGCTCAAAATGGCTGTCCAGCAAAGCCGCAGACAAGTGACACCTGATGGTCCTGCCTAGCTTGCTCCTTTACGTGACCGTGGATGGCTCGGATGAGTCTCCCACTGCGCGCGTCCAACGAGGGCTTTCTCAAGCCGCGCGTTGCGAGAGCACGGGGGACTTACCGAGTCATCCTTCCCCTGCTGGCAGACATTTTCAACATCCTGCTACCCGACAAGATCCGTTTCGGGAAAGAAATAGGAGATCTCGAACTTGGCGGTCTCCGGCGAATCGGATCCATGCACCGCATTGAACTCGATATTCGCCCCATGGGCCTTGCGAATCGTGCCAGGCTCTGCCTTGGCAGGGTCTGTGGCGCCCATCAGCTCGCGGTTCTTCTTGATCGCATTGTCGCCTTGCAGAACCAGCACCACCACCGGACCGGACGACATGAACGTGCAGAGGCTATCGAAAAACGGACGGGCCTTATGCACGGCGTAAAACCCCTCCGCCGTCGATTTGGAAAACTGCATCATGCGTATGGCCACTGGCTTCAGTCCGGCCTTTTCATAACTGGCGATAATATCGCCAATCGCGTTCTTTTTTACTGCATCGGGCTTGATGATGGCTAATGTTCGTTCACTCATCGCTTGAAGTCTTCCTCCACTCTAATGTGATAGAAAAATGGCAAAATCGAGCTGTGCATTATAAGGATGGGCCACGTACGCTTGCAAGGGAGTACCGGCCTTACGAGGCGAATTGTGCGGCTAGGTCCTGCGGGTGAAAGACGCCCCGCTCGGTGATGATGCCGGTGATCAACTCGGCAGGCGTCACGTCGAACGCAGGATTGTAGACCGCGACTCCGGCTGGTGCGATCGGATGGCTGCCGTGAATAGTGGTGACTTCGAGAGGATTGCGTTCTTCGATCGGAATGTCCGCTCCTGTTTGGGTCTTCAAATCAATTGTGGAATAGGGGGCGGCTACATAGAAGGGAATCCCGTGGGCTTTCGCCAGCACTGCGACCGAATAGGTTCCAATCTTGTTTGCCACGTCCCCGTTGGCGGCGATCCGATCAGCCCCCACAATGCAGAGGTGAATTTTCCCCTGCTTCATGAGTGCGCCGGCCATATTGTCTGTGATCAGCGTCACAGGAATCTTGTCCTGCATCAACTCCCAGGCCGTGAGTCGCGCGCCTTGCAGCACCGGCCTGGTCTCATCCGCGATGACCTGAATTTTCTTCCCCTGCTCCCAGGCCGCGCGAATGACGCCCAATGCCGTTCCATAGCCGGCTGTGGCCAGCGCACCGGCATTACAATGGGTCAGAACTGTTTGGCCGCTCGCAATGAGTGCTGCTCCGTGCCGGCCCATCGCCTTACAGAGCGCGACATCTTCATCGAGAATAATTTGCGACTCCTTCAGGAGCGCGGCCTTAATACACGCAATTGGCTGCGACCGTAACGAGGCAAGCAGGCGTTTCATCCGCTCGATCGCCCAAAAGAGATTGACAGCCGTGGGTCTGGTCGCCGCGAGATGATCGCAGATCGCGAGCACTGCCTTGGCGAAGGATTCGTAGTCGGATGCCGTGACGGTCTGGGCACCGAGGGCGACCCCCATCGCCGCAGTCACACCGATCGCCGGGGCGCCTCGCACTTTGAGGCTGCGAATGGCGTCGGCGATAGTTTGATAGTCCAGGCAGTCCAGAAACTCAACGAACTCCGGGAGCCGGCTCTGGTCGAGCAGCCGCACTGCGCCGTCTTTCCATTCAACGGTAGGAACCATGTGGAATCTTGTAGCGGGAACTGCGGCACAGTGCAAGGGGTCCGTATTGCTAGCGGTCGTTCCATTGTTTCCACATCCGAACCCAATTCGCCCGTTCGCAGGCCCAGAGGCACGAGGCTCTGTTCGTCGGCTGCCACGACCACTCTCTCGCTCGATGGACTTCAAGCGCCGCGCCAGAAACTCCTCCGGTAAACCAGACTCCGCCGTCGCGATCGGTTCGCAAGGTCGCAATACCGTCCGCCTCGTAGGCATCGAGGACAGCCGCAGCCGGGTGTCTGTAGGGATTGTGACGACCAGCTGAAAATACGGCATACCGGGGATGCAACGATGCCAGCCAGTCACGGTTCAATGAACTCACCGCTCCGTGATGAGGCACCTTGAGGACCTCGATCGGATCATGAGGCGCCGCTCGCGTCATCCGCGACAAGCCATCCCGCTCGACATCTGCGGCAAAGAGCATCGTATGGCGACCGCAGGTCAGACGCGTCACCACTGAACGATTATTCAGCCCATGCCCGCCCACATGGCTCTCGTCGCGAGGCACATCGCGCGGCTCGTCCACTGGCGGGTTGAGGGCCACCATCCGACAGGGGCCGGCTGGCAAAATTTCCTGTCCCTCTCTCGCCAACCGCTCTTGCAGCCCTCGATCGGCCAATGCCTGCTGCAGTCGTCGATAGAAGAGTTCTTCCCTCGGCTCTCCCAACCCCCAATAATTCTTCACGGTGAAATGGCGAACCACCCAGGCCAGGCCTCCGACATGATCCAGTTGAGGATGCGTGCCAATCACATGGTCGATGGTGCGGATTCCCCGGTTCCAGAGGAACGGAGCCACGACCCCACGGCCCATGTCGAATCGCTCATACGTCGCTCCCCCATCGATCAGGACCACCTGACCGTCAGGCAGCTCAACGACCGCGCTGTCACCTTGGCCAACATCCAGAAACGTGACTCGAAAATGCTCTCCGTCCGAAAACAGCCTGGGAGACCAGGCGCACCACAACAACACGACGAGCGCTCCTGTGCCCGCGGCTAACCGGAGTGCCGAACTGCCCACTTTCCGCCCTATCAATCCGAGACAGCTATAGAACAGCAACAGCGTGAGAGCCGAAGGGGCCGCAACATGCCATTCACCGCCAGGGAGCATCGACAGCACACGAACCGCTGCCACAAAGTGTTCGAGCAACCACTGATTCAGCGAGGCCAGGGGCAACAGGGCTCCCCCTGCCAGAATCTGCCAGATTCCGGCAACGAGTCCGACCGGAACCAAGAGTGCTCCCATCGCGGGAACTGCCACGACATTGCTGAACAGACCGAGCCAGGGCAATTGATTAAAATAGAACGCAACAAGAGGAAGGGTTAGCACCGTGACGGCCCCGCTCATGAGCACGGAGTCTCTCCCCCATCGAACGCAGGTTTTCATGAACGACGGGTCGTCCGGCAGCTCCTCCCTGTCAGCAGCAGTCGGCCAGGAGAGCCAGCCGGCAATAGCGAGGACGGATAAAAATGAGAGCTGGAACGAGATATCGAACAGGGCCTGAGGATCGTGCAACAGAATCACCATCGCTGCGGCAGAGAGGGCATGGAACAGGCGGCGCTCCTGGCCAAGCCAGATCGCACTCAGCCCCACAATCACCATCAGCAACGAGCGCATCGTGGCTAGTTCCGCCCCGGCCAGGCAGGCATAAGCCGCGACAGGCACAATCGTGCAGGCCGCGGCCAGACGAGTCGGCGTGATCCTGCGGGACAGCGCAAGCAGCCAATCCGCAGGCAACAGAATCATCGCCTGTCTGATGACTGCGAAAACGAGCAGCGCGACGAGGCCCAAGTGACTCCCTGAAATAGACAGGAGATGAACCGTCCCGGTCACCATGAACTGATCGCGCAGATCCTGATCCAAATACCCTCGATCGCCGAGGATGATGCCCAGATACAGTCCCAGTGCCGGCTGAGGAATGGTCTGTATGGCGGCGAGACGGATGCTGCCCCTCCATCGATCCAAGCGATTCCAGATTGCCCACCAGCCATGTGCATGCCCGGACTCAAGAAACTGCACGGCCTCAGATCCGGTCACCGTCGCAATCGCATCGATCCCTTGCCGCTCCAGATAGGCTGCATAGTCGAATCCACCGGGATTCAAAGATCCGCTGGGACGGCGCAACGTTGTCCGAAATCCGATCCGATCGCCTTGAAAAAGTAATCGCTCTGGCGCACGCCAGGTCAGCCGAACTTGTCTGGACGCTCCCAACGTTGCGAGGGAATTATCAGACCTGACGACCATGACCAATCGGTCTGGCAATTGTTGCACCGGAGCCACGATGCGACCGGTCACTTCGATCACCGTATCGAACTGGTGCTCAACCAGCGGGGCATTGGCAGTCAGGTTGACGGCCAGAGCCCAATAGAGGACTCCCGCCAAGAGCGCTCCATAGAGCCACGTCGCCTGCCGGAAGGAAAAATGATTCAATCGTTCGAGAATGACGCTGCCCAATGCAGCGAAGAGGAGCAGGAAGGAGGAGGACAGGGGGAAATACGGAATCTGTGATCCGACAAGAAGCCCGGCACTGAAGGCAACGGTCAGGGACGGCAGCATGGGCCTCCCTCACGAGGATGCTGAAAAAATCCGCCAGCTTCGTTCTCGCATCGCTCAGGCCCTCAACGTACACTAAAGGGTACGACTCGGCCCTTCACTCGCTGCGGCCTTGCTGGACGGCCTTTTTGAGCATCCTCAGGCTGTTGTTACTAGCGGTTACCCGAGATGAGTCTTGACGGCATCGACGAGTCGATGCGCGACATCGCGAATCGTGTCATCGCGCTCCCCTTCGACCATGACCCGCACAAGCGGTTCGGTCCCGGAGTAGCGCACCAATACACGTCCACTGCCATTCAGGCGCTGCTCACTTTCACGAATGGCCTGCTGCAGTCCCGGAACCGTATCGAGATTCGGCTTCTGCGACACCTTCACGTTGAGCAAGACTTGCGGAACGGCCGTCATGGATTGAGCCAACTCGGACAAGGGCTTCTCCGTGCGTTTCATCAGCGACAAGACTTGCAACGCCGAGAGCAACCCGTCACCGGTCGTATTATGATCCAGGAAGATGAAGTGACCCGACTGCTCCCCCCCGAAGTTATAGCCGTCAGCCGACATCCGTTCGAGCAAATATCTGTCGCCGACGGCAGTCCGCACAAGCGTGATCCCGGCTTTCGTCATAGCACGCTCCAGTCCGAAGTTGCTCATAACGGTCCCCACCACCGTCCGCTTGGCCAACTGCCCGTGACGATGAAGATCCAACGCCAACATCGCCATAATATGGTCACCGTCCACAACCGTCCCCTGTTCGCAAACGAAAATGGCGCGATCGGCATCCCCATCCAATGCGACGCCGATATGAGCTCCCCGCTCACGAACCGCCTGCTGCAGCAGTCTAGGATGAACCGCACCACAGCCGGCATTGATATTCATCCCGTCCGGCTTATCGCCAATTACTTCGACCTTCGCCCCCAGCTCACGCAGTACTTTCGGCGCGACCTTGTAGCCTGCGCCATTGGCACAATCGACCACCACCTTAATTCCTTGAAAGTCCAGCTCCTTGGGGAGAGACCGCTTGACGAACTCGATGTAGCGCCCCTCGGCATCGTCGATTCGATAGGCTTTCCCGATGGCATCGGCCGTCGGCCGGAGATGGGCAATCCCGTTCGACACGATGAGTTCCTCGATACGAGCTTCCATCTCATCGGGCAACTTAAAGCCGTCGCTGGAGAAAAACTTGATGCCGTTATCCTGATACGGGTTGTGCGACGCTGAGATCATGACCCCCGCGTCGGCACGCAGGCTCCTCGTCAAGAATGCAATCGCCGGGGTCGGCATCGGACCGACCAGCAGCACATCGACACCCATCGAGCAAATCCCCGAAGTCAGCGCTGATTCCAGCATATAGCCTGAAATGCGGGTATCTTTGCCGATCACGACCTGATGGCGTCCGGCTCGACGCATAAACAGATGCGCCGCGGCCCGGCCCAATTGCATCGCCATTTCGCTGGTCATCGGATCGAGATTGGCAACCCCACGAACCCCGTCAGTGCCGAATAATTTACGCATGTTGGGCTTTCATCGGTATAGCCATCTCTCGAGTGATTGCCATGGTCACCTGCATCACCTCTTTCATCGCACGCACATCGTGCACGCGAAGGATTCCGGCCCCACGCTCGACCGCCATCGCCACCGCTGCCGCCGTCGCCCACTGCCGCTCATGCACCGGACGGTCGACCAGTTGGCCGAGGAACGCCTTGCGCGACACACCGACCAACAACGGGCAGCCCCAAGAGGCCAGCCGGTCCAATTGGGCTAACAGCGTAAGGTTATGCACGAGCAGCTTACCAAATCCGATGCCCGGATCAAGCACGATTTGTCTTTGCACAATTCCCTGCGCCGTCGCGAAACGAATTCGCTCTTCGAAAAATGCAGAAATTTCGCCGACCACATCTTCGTAGTACGGCGCCTGCTGCATCGTCCGCGGCGTCCCGCTCATGTGCATCAGGACGATCCCGGCTCCTGTACGGGCAATGAGCTCACTCATGTCTGGATCGCCCCGTAAGGCCGTCACATCGTTCACGAGCACGGCCCCTGCGTCGAGGGCTGCCTGTGCGACCGAGGCTTTCGAGGTATCGATGGAAATTGGAACTGTGACGGCTTTTGCCACAGCGGCCACCACAGGAATCGCACGACGACGCTCTTCCGCCTCATCGACGGCATCGGCACCTGGACGCGTCGACTCTGCGCCGATATCCAGCAGATCCGCCCCCTCTTCCACTAATCGAATGGCATGGGCTACGGCGGCGGCGGCATCCAGATAGCGGCCGCCGTCCGAAAACGAATCAGGCGTCACATTCACCACGCCCATCATTAAAGGTCGTCCGGGAAATTCGATCAGCCGACCCTTCGCCTGGCGTGCCAATGTCTTGAGGTCTAGCAGCAAACGACGGTGCCTCCGTTTAAGGGATCCACCAGATGGCACGCGCCACGGTGAACGAGAAGGGCTCCTTCTCATCCATGACAACCCAGTTGTGATCCCGGGACGCCAGTGCCGTGAAATGGCGTCCCGGGATTCGCAGATGGAAATTAGGCAGGAACTGTCTGAGATGTGGACTGCATGATAATCTGATCGATATCGGTTGCGTCTAGCACTTCTTTTTCCAAGAGCGCTTCCGCCAAACCCTTTAAGCTGGCCATATGCTCCGTGAGCAGCCGCTTTGCCCGTTCGTAGTTTTCCGTCACCAGCCGCTTCACTTCCTGGTCGATCTCCAGGGCGATCTGCTCACTGAAATCGCGCCGGCTACCGAGTTCTCGCCCCAAAAATACTTCTTCTTCTTTTTTCCCGAAGGTCAGAGGGCCTAACTTTTCGCTCATCCCCCATTCACAGACCATCTTCCGCGCGAGATCCGTTGCCCGCTCAAGATCGTTCCCCGCTCCAGTCGTCATGTGTTTCAAGACTAACTCTTCCGCCACACGTCCACCCATGAGGATGGCCAGATTGTTGTACAAGAACTCCTTCGAGTAGTTGTGCCGGTCATCGGTCGGAAGCTGCATCGTCACACCCAGCGCACGGCCACGGGGAATAATCGTCACTTTATGGACCGGATCCGTTCCAGGAATCAGCTTGGCGATCAGCGCATGTCCGGCTTCATGATACGCCGTTGTTCGTTTCTCCTCGTCGCTCAAGATCAGACTCTTCCGCTCGGCCCCCATCAGCACTTTGTCTTTGGCCATCTCGAAATCGACGACTTCTACTTCCTTTTTGTTTTGTCTCGCAGCCCAGAGTGCCGCTTCGTTGACCAGGTTTTCCAGGTCGGCCCCTGAAAATCCAGGCGTACCGCGCGCAATTTTTTCCAGCTCCACGTTCGTCGCGATCGGGACTTTCTTCGTATGCACCTTGAGAATTTCCGTGCGGCCACGCAAATCCGGTCGATTGACGACAACTTGCCGGTCGAAGCGCCCCGGTCTGAGCAACGCGGGATCGAGAACATCCGGCCGGTTGGTCGCCGCGACCAAGATCACACCTTCCGTCGTATCGAATCCATCCATCTCAACCAGCAATTGATTGAGCGTTTGTTCACGCTCATCGTGGCCACCGCCCAACCCCGCGCCACGGAGCCGGCCGACGGCATCGATTTCGTCGATGAAGATGATGCAGGGAGCATGTTTCTTCCCCTGCTCGAAGAGATCGCGCACGCGGGAGGCTCCCACGCCAACAAACATTTCCACAAAATCAGATCCGCTGATGCTGAAGAACGGCACACTGGCTTCACCGGCAATGGCCTTGGCCAACAGCGTCTTCCCGGTCCCGGGAGGTCCGACGATCAAGACGCCCTTGGGAATACGGCCGCCAAGCTTCTGAAACTTGCGCGGGTCCCGGAGGAACTCGATGATCTCAAGGACTTCTTCCTTGGCTTCATCGACGCCTGCGACATCGGAGAAGGTCACCTTCTTCCGCTCCTCTGTCAACAGACGAGCGCGGCTCTTCCCGAACGAGAGGGCCTTATTGCCGCCCATCTGCATTTGCCGCATCAAGAAGAACCACAAACCCAGGAACAGCACAAACGGCCCCCAGGTCACCAGAAACGTAATATACCAAGGGCTTTCATCCGGCGGCTTCGCCTCGATCTGCACACCCCGTTCACGCAAGACCTTCACCAACTCAGGATATTCCACCGAGTAGGTTCGGATGCGGGTCTTGTCTTTCAGGACGGCGCTGATGTGGCTGGCTTTGATGATGACCCGCTCGACCTCGCCTTTATCAAGTTTGGCCATAAACTCACTGAAAATGACATCTTCTTCCGGCGCATGGGTCGGCACGCTGAACAGGTTGAACAGCAAAATCATGAAGAGGCCGACGACGACCCAGAAAAGCAGATTCTTTGCCCTGGAATTCATCCAGATCTCCTTGTGGATGGCACGCCTAACTAATGAGGAAAACCGCGCACTTTTGTGATGCTACCACAGGCCCGTTCATACTGACAACCGTGCGAGCAGCGCCTATTCCTGATCCTCTGCCACATCCAATACTGCCAGATAGGGAAGGTTTCGGTACTCCTGCTGGTAGTCGAGCCCATACCCCACCACATACTTGTTCGGAATTTCGAATCCCACATAGTCGATGGCGACATCAATGGTCCTGCGCTCCGGCTTGCTGAGCAAGGCACAAGCTTTGATCGACCGTGGCTTCTTTTTTCCCAAGGCCTTGACCAGGTACTGGACCGTCAAGCCGGAATCGACAATATCTTCCACCAACAAGACATCTTTGCCTTTGATATCTTCGGTGAGCTCGGTCACGATCTTCACCGTGCCGGATGTTTTCGCCCGAGACCCGTAGCTCGTCACCATAAGAAAATCCACCCGTATGGGAATTCTGATTGCGCGAGCCAAGTCCGCATAAAAGGCATAGGCCCCCTTCAATACCCCGACCAAGACAAGATCCTTGCCCGTATAATCTGCCGTGATCTGCTTACCCAACTCGCGAATCCGCGCACGCATTTCCTCCTGCGTCACAATCGGTCGACCGAAAATCCGTTCCATGCTTCCCTTACTCCTTTTCCGATGCCCTCCTGCTCACCGATACCACCAGACAGTTGGTCGTCCCGCGGCGGACGACGAATCGTTCATCCTGCCGCATGCCTACGACCCACAAAATCCCTTCAGGCGCCACGAGCAATGGAATCTCCTTGCGCTGGTGGCGAGCGATCTTCCTGTCGGTAAAGAAATCCTGTAGTTTTTTACTTCCCTTCATTCCCCGAGGAGAGAATCGATCGCCGGCCCGCCAGGACCGAATCAGAAGCGGCTCCGAATACCGGTCGGCATCGAACAACACCCGTTGGGTGGACGGAGCCACGCCTCCCTGCTCTGCGTCGCAACGAGCCATACGTTGTACATGAATTTGCTGATTCGTTCTAGCCCAATAGACCGTTGAGGGCACGGAAAGGCACAGACTCTCGGTCTTCCCTCGCGCTGAACCGATCTCATTCTGGCGCGCCACCCCTCCCACCGGGCTGAACCGGACCGACCCCTGATCCAGGCTCACCACAGCCTGCCTCAGCAATAATTGTGATCCGCTCTTCCCCTTAAGCAGAACACTCCTGACCAACTCCACCACGCGGACACTGCTCGCGCGCCCCTCTTCGTCATAGGTCCGCAAGATTGTCCGAACGAGGCGCCGCTGCAGGGCAACCGGCAAGTCGATGAAGGCCTGGCGATTGACTCGTTGCACATCTCTGGAATCGTAGCTCACGAGCAGGCGGACCAGATCACCCGTCACCTGCTCCAAGTATCGTTCGTCCTCCCGCAAGAGATCCGCCTGCCGCTGCAAGATACGGACAGCAGCCGGCGCCAACCGCGTGATGACGGGCAGGAGTTCCTTCCTGATCCGATTGCGATGATAGAGCGGCTTTTCATTGCTCGAATCACGACGATAGGTCAGCCCCTCATGAGCTAAGTACGCCAACACCTCTTCGCGGGTGGAAGCCAGGAGCGGGCGAATGATCGTGTCCTCACGAATGTAGGGCATGCCGGACAACCCGGCCATGCCAGCCCCTCGCAACAGCCACATCAACACCGTTTCCGCCTGATCATTGGCGGTATGCCCGACCGCAAGACGGTCCGCCCCTGCCTCGCGAGCCAACTGCTTCATAAAATCGTAGCGCGCATCGCGCGCCGTGGCTTGAAGCGATGAACGTTGTCGTCGTTTGACCAACGCGGGCCGATGAATGACAAGGGGCAGATCTCGCTCCTGGCAGAAAGTACGGACAAACGACTCGTCGCCGTCGGACTCCGCCCCCCGCAACCCATAGTTGCAATGGACGACCGTCAACGTGAGCCGCCAGGACTGAGCCAGGTGATGAAGCAGCGACAACAATGCGATCGAGTCAGGCCCGCCCGACACCGCCACAAGCAGGTGCTGGCCCGGAACGAACAACTGGTGCTGCCGCACCGTCCGAACAAGATGGGCCAGCAGAGCCGGTCGTGCGGCGGACCTGGATGGCGGCCTCACGATCGTCGCCTCAATCGCCATGGTTACTGGACTCCCTGCGGAATACGTCGCAAGCTGATGCGTGCCTGCTCCACATCACAGGCAATTTGCTTCGACAACTCATCGGCAGAGGGAAAGGCATGATCGCCGCGGAGCCGAGCCACAAACTGCACGGTGATCTCCTGGCCATAGAGATCGCAGGTCTGATCCAACAGATTGACTTCAATAAGCCGCTCACCCGCTCCAAAGGTCGGCCTGGTTCCGATGTAGGCGATGGCGTCCGAGGTCTCGGCCCCGCGAACCACCCGCGCAGCATAGACTCCATCGGGCGGCACGACGCGATCAGCCGGAATGCGCAGATTGGCCGTGGGCCAGCCCATCGCCTGCCCCTGTTGCAGCCCATGCACCACCGGACCTCGAATCCCATAAGTTCGTCCGAGCAGGATAGCGGCCCGATCCACATGCCCCGCCTGAATGACCTGGCGAATTCTGGTCGAGCTCACCACTTCTCCCTCGATCATCACGGGACTCACGGGATGTACGAGAAAACCGTACTGTCTGCCGAGACGCACCAGGTCATCGATATGGCCCGCCCGGCCCTTCCCGAACGCAAAATGATTACCCACGAACAGCTCAGACAGTGCAAGAGACCGATGCAGGATGTCCGAGGCGAATTGCTCCGGGCTCATCGCCGCGAACATGGGAGTAAAGTCCAGAAAGACCACTTCCTCGATCCCCGCTGCTTCGAGGTGCGCCAGCTTTTCCTCCGGACTGGTCAGAAATCGAAGATCAACGTGCGGGGCGAGGATTTTCACCGGATGCGGCTCGAAGGTCAGCACGAGCGCCGGCCTCTGTGCCTTCCTAGCCGTCTCGACCACCGTCTGCAGCAGCGCTCGATGACCCAGGTGATGCCCATCGAAGTTGCCGATCGTAGCGACCGGATAGGCCCGTGGTGAACGTTCGGCGGACAGCCCACGCGTGACTTTCAGCATGGTCGTCAGTGGAGGAGACGCGCGGCGTCTTTGGCAAAATAGGTCAAAATGAGGTCTGCGCCGGCCCGCTTGATCGACAGCAACGATTCCATCATGGCGCGCGATTCATCGAGCCAGCCGGCCTTTGCGGCCGCTTTAATCATGCTGTACTCCCCGCTCACTTGATAGGCCGCCACGGGCAACAACATCTGTTCTCTGGCTGCGGCAATGATATCGAGATAGGGCAGCGCCGGTTTCACCATAATGATATCGGCTCCCTCTTCAACATCGAGGGCGATTTCGCGAAGCGCCTCCCGTCGATTGGCAGGGTCCATTTGATAGGATTGCCGATCGCCGAATTGCGGGCTCGAAAAGGCCGCATCCCGAAAGGGCGCATAAAAGCACGAGGCGAACTTGGCGGCATAGGCCATGATTGGCAACTCTGGAAATCCTGCCTGATCCAATTCCGCCCGAATCGCCGCGACCCGCCCATCCATCATATCGGACGGGGCCACCATGTCGGCCCCGGCTTGCGCATGGGTCCTGGCCATCGCACGGAGACAGTCCAGCGTTTCGTCATTAAGGATGCGCCCGTCCTTCACAACCCCGCAATGGCCATGGTCGGTGTATTCATCGATGCAGACATCGGTCACGACCATCAGGCCAGGAACCCGGTCCTTCACCTCCTTGACGGCCCGCTGCACGATGCCGTTCGGATCGTAGCCGGAACTCCCCTTCGCATCTTTTCGATCCGGAATTCCGAAAAGAATGATGCCAGGAATCCCCAAGGCCGCAACCTCGCCTGCCTCTTTGACCAAGAGATCCACCGAGAGCCGGAACTGGCCGGGCATCGAGACGATCTCCTCCCGCCGATCCCGTCCCTCGACGACGAACAGCGGATAGATGAAGTCGGCGGGGGACAGGCTCGTCTCCCGCACCATGCGACGAAATCCCTCGTGCTGCCGCAACCGCCTGAGCCGCTGAATTGGGAAGGCCATCGGATTACTTCCTTGGGAGATTCGTTAAGAACACCACGAGGTCACGGACGGAAATCATGCCGACCAACTTGCCGTCCCTCGTCACCCCGAGATGGCGGAGATGCGTTTGAGCCATCAGATCGTTGGCATCCAAGAGGGTCTTGTTTTCCTCGATCGTCAAGATCGGGGCCGACATAATCTGCTCGACCGTCGTTTTGTGGGTGTCCGCTCCAGCTGCCACCACGCGCCGGACCATATCGGTATCGGTCAGGATACCCACGACCTCTTTCCCGTTCGTCACGAAGAGGCTCCCGATCCCACGATCCCGCATGATACGCGCCGCCGTCTGGGCATCCGTATCCCGCTCAACCGTAATAAACTTTTCCTTCGGAACCATGAACGACTTGACTGCAACCATGAGAATTCCTCCTTACTTACTAATCAATCCATCACCTGCCGCCCATCGCGACTATGCGCGCGTAGAAACAGCGACTCGAACCTCTTCGCTGAAATGCTTCACAATGGCCTCGGTCAATGCCGGCACGGTATTTTCGGCCGGCATGATCGCAACCGTCAACCCATACTCCTCCGCCGTGCGCGCCGTAATAGGCCCGATACAAGCGATCGCCGACCGACCCACGAGTCGGACAACGGCTTCCGGTCCTCCGAAGAGCTCCACGAAGTTGCGGACGGTGGAGGAGCTCGTAAAGGTAAGCGCCGCCACCCGGCCCTCGTGAAACTGCTGCGTCAACGACGCGACATCCACCGTCGGGGTAATCGTGCGGTAGACCGGAATGACGTCGACGACCGCTCCCAGCTCACGCAACTGTTCCGGCAAGATCTCTCGCGCGACTTCCGCACGGGGAATCAAGATGCGGCTCCCGCAGATCCCCACCTGAGCCAAAGCGGCGATAACCCCTTCAGCTTGAAACTCGGCTGGCACGATATCCGCCGTCAACCCGTGAGTCCCGAGCTCCTGCGCGGTGCGTGGTCCGATGGCGCACAGGCGAAGGTTCGCCAAGGCGCGCGCGTCTTTCCCCGCTGCATGGAGCCGGTCCATGAAGGGCCCCACCCCGTTCACGCTGGTAAAGATCAGCCACTGATACGTTCCGAGACGAGCGATCGCGGCATCGATCGCCTGCCAGCTGGCCGGAGGCACGATCTGAATCGTCGGCACTTCAACCGGCTCGGCGCCATAGGCCGCGAGCAACTGAGAAAACTCCCGCGCCTGCTCCTGTGCCCTCGTGAGCACGATTCGCTTGCCGAAGAGCGGCTTGGTTTCAAACCAATTCAGCTGCCCTCGCAACCGCACCACTTCGCCCACAACGATCACCGCCGGCGGTTCGAGCCTCGCAGCTTCGGCCTTCGAAACAATATCGGCCAAGGTCCCGACAACGGTCTGCTGATCGGCTTTGGTCCCCCAACGAATCGCCGCTACCGGCGTATCGGACGAGCGCCCTTCGGACAATAAATGTCCCACGATCGACGAAAGATTTTTCATCCCCATCATGAACACAAGGGTCCCAGAGACATGAGCCAACTTCGGCCATTCCAGCAAAGTTTCCGGTTTGCTCGGATCTTCATGGCCGGTCACAAATGTGACCGTGGAAGCCAGTGTGCGATGGGTGACTGGAATGCCGGCATAAGCCGGCACGGCAACGGCGGCCGTGACACCAGATACAATTTCGAACTCAACTCCTGCCGCAGCCATCGCTTCCGCTTCTTCTCCCCCGCGTCCGAACACAAACGGGTCACCGCCCTTGAGGCGAACTACGACATTCCCCTCTGTGGCCCGCTCAATAAGCAATCGATTAATATCGGCTTGGTCTTGATACTGCCCGCGTCCCCGCCGACCGATATACAAACGCTGCGCCGCGGCCGGAGCGTACTGCAATAAAACCGGATTGGCGAGATAGTCGTACAGAACGACATCAGCCGCCTCAAGACATTCCTTCCCTTTCAGCGTCAAGAGGCCGGGGTCGCCTGGCCCCGCTCCCACCAGATAGACCTTGCCTCGCCTGCCAGCTTTAGTCATGCAGTCCCGTAGACGGCTCGAAGAATTTTGTCGCCCCCGCGCGCGAGCAGCTGTTCCGCGAGTTGAATGCCGATCGACTCAGGATCCTCAAGGGTTCCTTCAGCACTATCGCGAATAAGTTCCTTGCCATCCACGCTGGCCACCAATCCTTCCAAGGTCACCCTCGTCCCAGCCAATGTCGCATGAGCCGCGATCGGAACTTGGCAGCCTCCCTGGAGCCGATGGAGCAACGCTCGTTCAGCGCGAACGGCAGTCTGACTTGGCGCATGATTCAAGCCACTCAAGAGCGAACGAATAAAGAGATCGTCGCTCCGGCCCTCGATGCCCAGCGCCCCCTGGCCTATGGCAGGCAAACTGATCTCCGGCGCAATGTATTCCGTAATCTCATGCGCCCAATCCAATCGTCTGAGCCCGGCCGCGGCGAGCACGATGGCGTCGAACTGTCCGTCGCGTAACTTCTTGAGCCTGGTATCCAGGTTCCCGCGCAACATGGCAATCGTGAGATCGGGCCTGGCATGCAGGAGTTGCGATTGGCGGCGGAGGCTGCTGGTCCCGATCCTGGCGCCCAGAGGAAGATCCATGAAGGCCCTCCCTTCGCGACTGATCAAGGCATCCCTGGGATCTTCGCGGGACGGCACACACAAAATAGCCAACCCCTCCGGCAACTCCGTCGGCACATCTTTCATGCTATGCACCGCCAGATCAATCTCACCGCTCAACAGCGCTTCCTCGATCTCCTTGACAAAGAGCCCCTTCCCGCCGATTTGAGCCAGCGGAACGTCGAGGATTTTGTCTCCCGATGTTTGAATCCTCCGCAACGTGACCGTCACATGCGGAGCCAACGCATGTAACTGTGCCTGCACCCATTCGCTCTGGTGCACTGCCAGCTTGCTCCCTCTGGTTCCAAGCACGACGCTCGATCGTTCATGACTAACTTTCGACATGACTCCCTTTCACCGGCTTACTTCATGATACGGGCTGTGAACCGTCGCGGACCCTTCACGGCCCGGGAGTTTCTCCGAACCGCCGCGTTCAGGACGTGACGTTTCGCGAGACAGGGTCTCGCTGACAAAACTCCGATAGGACGACGAGACCAAGAAGAAACTGAGCAGCCCGAGAATCGACAGAAGATACACGAGCACATCCCAGCGAACCCCTTCCCGCTCCCGATAATCGAACCCGCAGGCGGGACAATCAGGCAAGGGGTCATGCCCCAGGTACGTCTTTCGACACTTGGGACAGGTAAAGAGCTTCGGCCTGTTACGGGTGATTCCCATACAAATGGCACGCTCAACGATCGGGCCTCTTCGAGCCTGTTCTCTCGATCACCGCTTCAGCATCCTTACGCTCTTCTTGCAACACATGACAGGCCTCCGACACAGAGGAGGCACTTCCATTGACGTTGGAATCAGCAGGGTCTCCGAGACTGAAAAACCGTCTCGCCGCCTCGACGTAAGCAGCCCCCTCCGAGGAATTCACCTCAGCCTTGAGCGTCACCATCGTATTATGAATGAGCTTATTCACGATCGACGACGCCATCGCCTCGACCAATTCACGCTCAGGCGCAGACAGGTTCGCCATACGCCCCAAGGTCTTCTCAACCTCCGCTCGCTTGATGTCATCAACCCGCGTGCGAAGGGCCATGATGGTGGGGGTCACTTCGAGCGACTGAAGCCATTGCCGGACAATTCCAACTTCCTCCACCACCATCCGCTCGGCCTTTTCGGCCTCCTGTAACCGGCCCCCGCGATTCTGTTCAACTCGCGCTTTCAAATCGTCGATATCGAAAAGGAAGGCATTATCCACGTGGCGCACGGCCGGATCGATATTGCGCGGAACCGAGATGTCGATCAAGAACATCGGACGATTCATTCGTTGCTTGACCGAACGCTGCACGTCATCCTCGCTCACGAGATAATGCGCGGCACCAGTCGAGACCAAGACGATATCGGCGGATGCCATGTCCTCCCGAAACTGTTCGAAGGGAACCGCGGTGCCGCCAAACCGATCAGCCAATTCCAACCCATGCTGCGGATTCCTGGTCGTCACCCGCACATGCCGGACGCCACTGGCAATAAAGTGCCGGGCCGCCAGCTTGGCCATCTCCCCGGCCCCCACCAACAACACCGTCTTCTCGCTTAAATCCGAGAAGATCTTCTTGGCCAATTCGACCGCAGCATAACTGACCGACACTGCCATCTCGGCAATTTTCGTCTCCGTCCGCACTCGCTTGGCGACAGAGATCGCCTTCTTTACCACCTTGTTCAGAATGATGCCGGTCGCCTTGTGTGTGAGTGCGGCCTCAAAGGCATCTTTAATCTGCCCAAGAATCTGCGACTCGCCGACGATCATGGAATCGAGACTGGAGGCCACGCGAAACAAATGGCTGATCGCCCGATCCCCTTGGTGCCAGTACAGATGAGGCGTCAGTTGCTCAGAAGACAACGACAGGTGCGCATCGGCCAAGAATTCCTGGATGCGCCCATAGCCTGCTTCGATCTCATCGACGACGGCATAGACCTCGACACGATTGCAGGTCGACAGCAAAACCCCTTCCCGCACCCCTTGATATGAACAGAGACGGGTCAGCGCTTCGCCTATCCGGCTCTCAGGAACCGCGAGCTTCTCGCGGATTTCCACGGGAGCGGTCTTATGGCTCAAACCGACAACGACAATATGCATTTCAAGACACCGGTCCGTGGCTCTTCAGAACCACGCCAATAAGGGTCAGAATAACACCGGCAAATCCGATAATTGTCAGATACGCTGCCCGCTTCGCTCTCCAGCCCATCGTGAGTCGTCCCATCAGCACGGCAAAGTAGAACACCCAGGTGACCAGCGCCCATGTTTGTTCGGGATTCCAGTTCAAATACGACCCGCGCGAAAACTCGGCGGACAGCGCGCCAGTAATGATGCCGAGCGTCAGCAGCGGAAAGCCCGTCACAATCGACTGTTGATTCAGATGGTCGAGAAAATCCAGCGCAGGCAACTTTGCATACAGCACATTGAATCGTTTGGACTTGAGAAGTCCGTCCTGAATCAGATACATGACACCAGCGACAAAGGCCACAGCAAACCCCACGGTGCCGAGCATGCTGAGAGTGACATGGACCCACAGCGTTCGAAACACCGGGGTCAATGTCGGAGCGGTTTCCGGCAATGCCGCAGCAGAAACCAGCGAAACGAGCGCCAACGGGACGATGAAGGAGCCCAGCACGTGCAGCCGATGGCGAAACTCCACGGCAAGAAAGACCAGAATCAACATCCAGGAAAAAAACGATAGGGCTTCATGGAACCCCGGCGGCGAGACCTCTGTCGCTCCGACCATTCGCGCTACCAACACAATCGTGTGTGCGGCAAACCCGAACGCCGTCATGCCCAGCGAGACTTTTGACAGGGCTTCTGAAGGCCAGAGCAAGTAGGCAAGAAAGGAAACGGTGGCCGCAAAATAGAGCGCCATTGTCACCACGAAAAACATGGCGGCCATAGAAGGCTATCCTCTCAACTTTTCAGGACAAACAGACCGGCATTAAGCGGAGAATTATATCGATGGCGCGAGATGGGAGTCAACCAAACGATCGTGAAGTGGAACGCCGAACACCCTCGCCTCATGCCCCCGGCACCCTCTACATCGTCAGCACGACGATTGGCCACCCTGATGACATCACGCTTCGGGCTCTTTCGACGCTACGCCGCGTCTCAGTTATTGCCTCAGAAGACCCTCGCGTGACCCAAACACTCCTGGCCCATCATGGCATCACAGCTACCGTCACGAGCTATGGCCTGCTCAATCGCCAGGAGAAAGTGCGGCTCCTTCTGCATCGACTCACTCAGGGACAGGATATCGCTCTCGTCTCAGACAACGGCACCCCGGTCATCTACGACCCGGGCAGTCTGTTGGTGGCTGCGGCCCATCAAGCGGGTATCCCGGTCAAAGCCATCCCAGGCCCTTCTGCCATGACGGCAGCGACAGCGATCTCCGGGTTTTCTGGTGATGCGATTATTTTCGAAGGGCACCTCCCCTCAAGCAGTCGGGATCTCGCAGAATACCTTTCCCAATTCCGTAAAGAACGAAGAACCCTTGCCTTCTATGTGGACCCAGGCTCTCTCTCAAGGCTACTAAAAATCCTGTCGCAGATGTTCCCCACCAGACAGGTTGTCATCGCCATGAATCTCACCACGAACGCCGAAAGCCTCTTGCTCGGAACGCCCGATGTGCTACGCGAGAAAATCGGACGAGTACCCAGGAGCTCCGCTGTGACGGTTGTCATTGAAGGGTATCTTGCGGGGGAAAGAATAAAAAGAAAGAAAAGCAAAACGTCTCGCGCTACTCGTCTTCGCGGCGGCGGATGAGCACTCGATAAAACCCTTCGGCACGATCTTGAGAAAGGATGGTGTGCCCCTCATTACTCACGCTGCGGGGGACATTCTGAATCGGGTCGCCATCATCCAGCAGCACAGAGAGAATCTGTCCCTGCTCCATCCCTTCCAGTTTCAATTTCGTTTTGACGAAATTGTAGGGGCAAATCACTCCCCGTAAATCCAACTCGGCATCCGGTTGATCAATCACGGCCGCGCTCTCCCTTCCATCTCCGGCCACCCGGCTCTCCTCCGCCACAGCCTTAACTATTCACCCGACGATGGCTGGACACAAATCCTAGTAAAGAGTCGCCCCCCACACACAAGCCTTGCAGATATTCCAAAAACATGCGGCGCGCAAAAAAAGAAGGGGCAGCGAAGCGCTGCCCCTTCTCAACACCCTTGCGGAATGTCTCTCGGTTTAATTCAGACCCTTGACCAAGTTTGGCTTGGTGTAGTCTGTCCCGTAGTCTGACTTATTACCGACTGCATTGCCCCACCCTGGCTGCGGTTCACACTGCCAGCAGGGAGCGGCACCGGTATATTCACCAACCGGGCTGGTGATTCCTGAATCGATCTTGCCAGGCAACACTGCGCCACCAATACCACCGGTGGTGGAGGCGCTAGTCGTGTTAATCCCGCGTTCGGTCGACGGGTTCGGGCGCTGCCCCAGTCCGCCGAAACCGGCCAATCGCTCGTTACCGCGCATCACGGTAATCTCACGGACAATCTTCCGGCCTGTGCCGAACGGCTGGGCCGCACTCGTCTCCTCGTACGCCTGAATGGTGACGTCGTCACCAGACTCAAGGATACGAATCTGATCGAAATTGGTCTTGTCATCAAAATATACGGTGCGATAGTTCATGGCACCACCGCCTGCACGGCCCTCATCGTGAGAGCTTCCACCGCCCTCAAGATGCATTTTCTTCGCAGGAATATCCAGACCGATCACGCGGCCATAAATGGTTTCCGCCTGCGACAACCGATCGAGGAAGCTGCTCCGATCGAAGGTAGTCACACGGGTGCTCGACCCCGACACGTCGCCAACTCCTTCGCCCACGCCCAACCCGGATTGGTTAGATTGCAAGCGCTCCTGAGCGATTGACACACCCACGGAACCGACAAAAAGAATTGCCGTTCCTAGTGCCAACACTTTACGCATGTGCTGCCTCCTTGGTGAGATTAGAGAATGAAGTGAAATGACGGACAACAAGATTTGGAACCAACATGATCAGGATCAGGTTAAAATTTTCTCATCCCTACTCTAGGGCGCGGACTATAGGCCACCCATTCAGCCATGTCAAGAGGCTTATATTGCAATGAATTTGCTGTCGATTCACGCATAATCAGGCCACCTGAACAACCGAGAAAACTCATACGATTCCTCGTCTATCGCAACTGAATGATGGTGCCCAGAGGGAGGGTCGAACTCCCACTCTCTTACGAGAACCGGATTTTGAGTCCGGCGCGTCTGCCAGTTCCGCCATCCGGGCATATACATTCTTCCGCTGGCAAATCTTCATAACACGAAGCCATGTGCGGGTCAATCGATCTCCCCTCTTTTCTTAGCGCGACCGCGGTGCTACAATCCACAACTCACGCTCACCTCATAAATATGCGGAAGGATCCTCAGACCATGGCAGACGTTCAGTGCGTTACGTGCGGGCAAGCAGGAGAAGCCATTACCGACACCCTCTTCATGGGGAAGCTTGAAGCCGAGATCAAAACCAAAGTCTGCAAACCCTGCTGGAAAAAGTGGGAAGGCATGCGGGTGATGGTCATCAACGAGTACCAGATCAACCTGGGCGAAGAAAGCGGCAGGGAACTGGTCAAGAAGCAGATGAACGCATTCCTAAAGCTCGGCGAACAGACGGACACCGCAAAGATCGACCAAAATTTTCGCCCACAAGTGTAGGCGTGCAGCTCCTCACTCAGCGACGGAATTGACAGCTCGACCTGTGATGGCCAGAACCTTCAGTGAATTTCTCCAGCGATCTCGCAGGCTTCGTTGACAAGCCGGTTTTAGAAATGCTAAGTTGTTCCCTTCTTGATCCATCCACCTGGATGACCAGTGTCTCCTCACGACCATGGTTGGGCGAGGAAAAGGGATCCATTTGCCGTGATTACACAGGTGCATATTAAAGGGTTGATGTTCGACCCCTATAATAACGCGTATATTGTAGTGCTGCGCGACGACGAGCATTCTGACATGCTCCCCATTTGGGTCGGAAAGTCAGAGGCCGGCGCAATCAGCATGGCCATGGAGAACGTTATCCCTCCCCGCCCGATGACACATGATTTCATGAAGTCGTTCCTTGATGCGTACAACGCGAAAGTCATCAGCGTGGTCATTACAGATCTATCGGAACACACATACTTTGCGAAGATTCACCTGATGTACGAAGATTCAGAATACACCGTTGATGCCAGGCCCAGCGATGCCATTGCCCTGGCGCTTCGGTGCAATGCACCGGTGTTTGCACACGACGCAGTGATTACCAAGCAAAGCTCCGAGGAGCTCGAGCAGTGGCTGGAAAATCTCAAGCCTGAAGACTTCGGCAAGCTAGACTCCTGATTCAAAGAGACCTGAAATGAGCACCGCGAATCCACCCAAAGAGCAGAGCCTGATTGAATACCGGGTAGACCGCATTATCGAGGAGGGCAACACCGACACCAGAATTGTCGTTCTGGCGAGGCAGGACGATGCCCTCGATACGCTCCCTATCTGGGTCGGTGCAGCAGAAGGCAATGCCATTAAATTAGCGCTCGACGCCATGATTACGCCGCGCCCCATGAGCCATGACTTGATCAAGAGTTTTGCTGAGCACTTGAACATCACGATCCAGCGCGTCGTCATTGCGGACGTCAAAAGCAGCACCTATTACGCGACGGTCTATGTTGCGAACAAAGGCATAGAGCGGACAATCGACGCCAGGCCCAGCGATGCGATTTCGCTGGCGCTCCGGGCTCATTGCCCTATCTACATCACCGGGGACGTGCTGGCGCGGCGAAGCACCGCAAATCTCGACGCCTGGCTGGCGAAACTCGACGCCAAGAATATCGGCACACCGGAAGTACAGGAAACCTGATTCACTCGTTAGCGAAGGAGCTCGGAAGAACAATGTCGACCTACCAACAAAAACCTTTGGACGTGCAGGAAAAGTGGTACCTTGTGGATGCAGAGGGAAAAACGCTGGGCCGCTTAGCAGCCCGCGTCGCCGGAATGTTACGCGGCAAGCACCGGCCGACCTTTACCCCCAATGTCGATATGGGCGATCATGTCGTCATCGTGAATGCTGAGAAAGTTCATTTGACCGGCAACAAGATGACCACAAAACTCTATCGCCACCATACCGGTTTCCCGGGCGGACTCAAGACCGCAACGGCGCAGCATGTTTTCAAAAAAGACCCCACGATCCTCTTGACGAAAGCGATCGAGGGCATGCTCCCCAAGACTCCCCTGGGCAATCAGATGGCCAAGAAACTCCGCGTCTATGTGGGAGCCGCGCATCCGCACCAAGCGCAGGGACCGGAACCCATTACGCTGTAATCATCACCGAAGAGCGAAGAAGGAGACGTTGTAGCATGGCAGCAGCAACTCAATATGCAACTGGACGGCGCAAGTGCGCAATCGCCAGAGCCTGGGTTACCGGGACGGCGGGCGACATTACGATCAACGATCAACCGATTGAGCAAGCCTTCCCGCGGCTGACCTTGCGGCAGATCATTCAGTTCCCGCTCGAAATCGGCGGCGTCGTCGGGCAGTACTCGATCAAGGCCACGGTACACGGCGGTGGACAGGTCGGACAAGCCGGCGCCCTGCGTCATGCGATCGCACGCGCGTTGGTGGAACTGAATCAACCCCTCCGTACGCCCCTGAAGAAGGAAGGCTTATTGACACGGGACTCGCGCGTCAAAGAGCGAAAGAAGTACGGACAGAAGGGCGCGAGAAAGCGGTTCCAGTACTCAAAGAGATAAGCATCGGAGCCACAGTCAGAAAAAGGGAAGGCTCCACGCCTTCCCTTTTTTTGTGCCCGTGAAGCCCCTAACGAGTGAGACAGATGAAGAACATACGTGTCGCAATCGCAGGAGCCAGTGGATATGCCGGAGCGGAACTCGTCCGCCTGGCAGCCCTTCACCCTCATTTTGAGCTCCACACCGTCACATCGGAGAAATCCGCCGGAACTCCAGTGGCAACGGTCTTCCCCAGTCTGGCTGGCCTCGTATCTCTTTCATTTCAAGCGCTCTCACCAGAAGCCTTGGCAGACCAGGCAGACGCGGTTTTCTTGGCCCTCCCCCACACCAAATCATTGGCGCCGGTCTCTGCCTGCCTCAAAACCGGCAAACTCGTCGTGGACCTCAGCGCCGACTATCGACTCAAAGACCCAGCGATCTACGAGCAGTGGTATAAGACCCCGCATACCTACGCCAACCTGCTGAATGACGCGGTCTACGGGCTGCCTGAATTGCACCGCGCCGCCATCGCCAAAACCAAGCTGGTAGCCTCGCCAGGCTGTTATCCCACTGCCGCCATTCTACAATTGGCTCCGCTGTTCGCTCAGGATCTGGTGCAGCAACACAGCGTGGTCATCGATGCGAAATCAGGCATTTCCGGCGCGGGACGAAGCCCGGCTCTCCCCTACCATTTTCCTGAAGCCCATGAATCCTTAGAGCCATACAAGATCGGACAGCACCGCCATATCCCTGAGATCGAGCAGGAACTCGGATGCCTGCTTCAACGAGCATCGAAGCCCGCCGGAACGGTCGCCGCACAGCCAATCGTGACCTTCACTCCACACCTCGTTCCAATGAACCGCGGCATCTTAAGCACTGCCTACTGCAAGCTGAAGACTCCGATGACACAGGCCGGCCTGCGAGATCTGTACAAAACCTTTTATAGCGGTGAGCGGTTCGTCAGGATCCAGGAAGACATCATGCCGAATCCTCGATACATCAAAGGCTCGAACTATTGCGACATCGGAATCTATCTCGATCCCCGCTCAGGATCAGTCGTTACGGTGGCCGCGCTGGATAATCTTGTGAAAGGCGCCGCAGGCCAGGCCATTCAGGCCATGAACCTCATGCTAGGCCTCCCTGAGGAAACAGGCTTGACGGCTCCCGCTGCCTATCCCTAATCCTTACAAAACAGGATGTCTCATTCACGATGAAGTCCACACAAACACCAATCACTTCTCCGCGCCGCGGGATCACCGCCCCGCAAGGATTCCGCGCAGCCGGCATCCACTGCGGCATCAAAAAGCCAGGCCTGCTCGATCTCGCGCTTGTCGTCTCGGAGCAAAGCGGTCCCATCGCCGGCGTCTTCACGAAAAATCAGGTCGTCGCCGCGCCCGTCATCGTCGATCGACTGCACCTGCGCAAGGGAATTGG
This sequence comes from Nitrospirota bacterium, assembly GCA_041178465.1. Taxonomy (GTDB): domain Bacteria; phylum Nitrospirota; class Nitrospiria; order Nitrospirales; family Nitrospiraceae; genus Palsa-1315. The sequence goes on along the minus strand of JBEGVJ010000060.1, from coordinate 5,375 downwards.
GCGGGCCATCCTCGTCAACAGCGGCAACGCAAACGCCTGTACCGGCGCGAACGGATTGGCTGCCGCAAACAAAACTGCCACGATACTTGCGCGACAATTAGCGATCCCCGCGCATGAAGTCTTTATCGGGTCCACCGGTGTGATAGGCCGAGTGTTGCCGGTCAATCGAATCGTCAAGGGCATCCCGCCGTTACTCAGGCAGCTCAGCGACCTTGGAGGGCCCGATGCAGCCAGGGCAATCATGACGACCGACCTGCGCCCCAAAGCCATTGCCCTTCAGGACACCATCGGCGGTCGTTTGATTACTATTGGGGGGATGGCCAAGGGCTCTGGAATGATCCATCCCAACATGGCCACAATGCTAGGCTATTTCACCACGGACGCCGCAATCACAAGAAGTGCCCTCCAACGGGCCCTCAGCCTGGCGGCCAACGCGTCATTCAATTGCATCTCGGTCGATGGAGACACGAGCACCAACGATACCGTCCTCTGCCTGGCGAACGGCATGGCGAAAAACCGCATCATCAAAGAAGGCACCCCTGCCTTTCAGCGCTTCCTGTTGCTCCTGACAGAAGCCTGCCAAGCACTCGCACTGGCGATTTGCCGGGATGGTGAGGGCGTGACCAAAGTTGTAAAGATCGAAGTGAGCGGAGCAGCCAGCGTTGCAGCAGCCAGACAGGTTGCCCAAACCATTGCCACATCCAATTTAGTCAAAACCGCCCTATTCGGCGAGGATGCCAATTGGGGCCGTGTCATGGCTGCAATTGGTCGAGCCGGGGTCCCGATCACTCCCTCGAAGCTGCGCGTCTCGTTTGGCGGGGTCCCAATGGTACAGAGTGGAATGGGACTCGGACTCGTTGCTGAACGCCGAATTGCGAAGGTCTTTCGCCAGAAAGAATTTACGATCGCCGTGGGACTTGGGCAAGGCCGTCACCAAGCCCATATGTGGACAACCGATCTATCGTTCGACTATGTCCGCATTAACGCAAGCTATCGATCCTAGGGCATAATTCCATCATGGCGTCTTGCAAACTCACCGTCACTATGCTAGCGTGCCAAGGCTTTAGCGCTCGGAAGAGCAACGTGCTTCTCCCACAATTTCGTGCGGGGAGCAACAGTATCAAATTCATATCGGCGTCCTGGACGTCGCTCGACTTGAGAATAAGGGGGCCAGTCCCCCTCGCCTGCGTCAGCATGCGCTCTGCAAGTCTTGAGGGGAGGTGAAGGCATGGGAGTGGTTTCAATCAAGGAACTGTTAGAAGCGGGGGTCCATTTCGGGCACCAGACGAATCGGTGGAACCCAAAGATGAAGAAGTTCCTCTTTGGCGAACGTAACGGCATCTACATCATCGATCTTCAGCAGACACTGGCTCGGATGGAGCAAGCCTATGCCTTCGTCCGCGACACTGTCGCCTCCGGCCAGTCGATCCTGTTTGTCGGGACCAAGCGGCAGGCCGCCGAGATCCTTCAAGAAGAAGCCCTGCGCGCCAACATGTTCTTCGTCAACCAGCGTTGGTTGGGCGGAATGCTTACGAACTTCCAGACCATCCGGAAGAGCATCGATAAGATGAAGAAGCTGGAAGCCAAACTGGCGGACCCCAGCCAATACGGTTTGAAGAAAAAAGAAATCATGAAGATGCAGAAGGAAATCGTCAAGCTGCAGAAGTACCTGAGCGGCATCAAGGACATGCGCGGCGTTCCCGGAGCCGTCTTCGTGCTCGACACGCGCATCGAACACATTGCCGTGCAGGAAGCGAAGCGGTTGGAGATCCCCATGATCGCGATCCTGGACTCAAACTGCGATCCGGACCACATCACCTACCCGATCCCAGGAAATGACGACGCCATTCGCTCCATCAAGCTCATCACGTCCCGCATTGCCGACGCCTGCATTGAAGGCGCCAATTTGCGGACGCAACGAGAAGAAGCGGATTTCAAACCAGTGGCAACGGGCGGAGATAAGACCTCCCCGGTGAGCCTGGCAAGCACGCCGGCCTCGTAAGGGCCGGCAGCGCAGGCGTCAATTACGGCACTCACTGTTTACTGAAAAGGACCGTCACGTATGGCTGGATCAAGTCAGCTTGTCAAAGAACTGAGAGAAAAAACCGGCGCCGGATTCCTCGATTGCCAGAAAGCACTCACCGAGAACGGCGACGACGTCGAAAAAGCGATCGATTATCTGCGCCAAAAAGGCTTGGCTGCCGCGCTAAAAAAGTCCGGCCGCGAGACCAACCAAGGCCTCATCCATGCCTATATCCACATGGGCGGAAAAATCGGCGTACTCATCGAGGTCAACTGCGAAACCGACTTCGTGGCCCGGAACGAAGAGTTCAAGGCCTTCGTCAACGACCTGGCCCTCCAGGTCGCAGCAGGGAAACCCACCTACGTCAAGCGGGAAGAGATTCCCGCCGACCTCATCGCGAAAGAACGCGCGATTTACGAGGGACAGGCCAAGGAAATGGGCAAGCCCCCGGCCGCATGGCCGAAGATCGTCGAGGGCAAACTGGAAAAATTCTTCCAGGAGAGCTGTCTGATCGAGCAGGCCTTCGTCAAGGACTCTGCCGTCACGATTCGAGATCTTCTGGCCTTGAAGATTTCCAAGATCGGCGAGAACATGAACATTCGCCGCTTCACCCGGTATCAATTAGGCGAAGCATGAGCTCTGCCAACTATCGGCGCATCCTCCTCAAAGTGAGCGGAGAGATGTTGGCCGGTGAGCAGGGCTACGGCATCCAGCCTTCCATTCTCGAGGGCCTCGCGACGGAGATCGCCTCCGTCGTGGCCCTCGACATCGAAGTCGCCGTGGTCATCGGCGGCGGCAATATCTTCCGCGGCATTGCCGCCAGCGCCTCCGGCATGGAACGGGCTTCCGCCGACTATATGGGGATGCTCGCGACCGTCCTCAATGCCCTCGCCCTGCAAAACGCGCTCGAACGCATCGGCATTATGACGCGCGTCCAATCCGCAATCGAAATGCGTCAGCTGGCGGAGGGCTATATCCGCCGGCGCGCCATTCGGCATCTTGAGAAAAAACGCGTCGTCATCTTCGCCGGCGGTACGGGAAACCCCTATTTTTCGACCGATACCGCTGCGGCACTCAGAGCCATGGAGATCGGGGCCCAGGTCATCATGAAGGGGACCAAGGTCGACGGCATCTACGACGCCGATCCCGTGAAGAACCCTTCTGCAAAAAAGTATCAAACCATCTCCTTTCTCTCGATCTTGAATCAGGACTTGAAGGTGATGGATGCTACGGCCATCAGCCTTTGCATGGACAATAATCTGCCGCTCATCGTGTTCAACCTGAAGGAACAGGGCAACTTCAAACGCGTCGCCACTGGCGAAACGATCGGCACGATTGTCACGCCCGATCGCCGCTAACTTTCCTGGGAGTCTCGTATGTCCAATCCCGCCGCCATACACCAAAAAGTCACGGAAAAGATGGAGTCCGCGCTCGAACATCTCAAACGTGATTTAGCCGGCCTGCGGACAGGACGAGCCTCCGTGGCCCTTTTCGACGGTGTGCGGGTCGACTACTACGGCACGATGACCCCGTTGAAGCAGGTTGCCAACATTTCGACCCCGGAAGCGCGCCTCATCACGATCCAACCGTGGGAACCGAACCTGATCAAGGAAATCGAAAAAGCTCTGGCAGGATCGAACCTCGGCGTCACCCCATCCAACGACGGAAAGCTCATTCGCATTCCCCTCCCACCGCTCACCGAAGAGCGCCGTAAAGATCTCGGCAAGATCTGCAAAAAACACGGCGAAGACACGAAAGTGGTGGTGCGCGGGTTTCGTCGAGATGCCAACGATGAGTTGAAGAAACTGCAAAAGGATGCCAAGTTGACCGAAGACGATCTGCGCAAAGCCGAGGCCGACACCCAGAAACTGACCGATCAGTACATTCAGAAAATCGACGACGTGGTAAAGAAAAAAGAACATGAAATCATGGAAGTGTGACCTCGATTTCTACCGTGTTACCCACCTACGCCACCGTCAATCTCGCGGCGCTCGCCCATAACCTCTCTTGCATCAAACGCTATCTGCCACCGGCCTGCGAGATCATGGCCATCGTCAAGGCCAACGCGTATGGACATGGAGCCGTGCGCATCGCTCACGCGCTCATCCGCCAGGGCATTGGGCGGTTTGCCGTGGCTTCGCTCGACGAAGGCATCGAACTTCGCCAAGCCGGTCTCGCAGTTCCTATTGTCGTCCTGGGCGCGCTTTTCGAGGAACAACTCGCCGACCTGGTAGCCCACCGGTTGACCCCGGTCGTAAGCGACGAACACATCCTTCCCTCCTTAGTCAAAGCCGTTCATTCACAGCCGGCCCCCTACCCGATTCATCTCAAGGTCGAAACAGGAATGGGGCGGTTAGGGCTTTCTCCTGAGGAGCTCCTCTCCCTCCTCGATAATCCGGCCCTGCGGAATCCGCTCCAGATCGAGGGCGTGATGACCCACCTTGCCGACGCAGACGGAGCGGACAGTGCCTTCACGGAAGAGCAGCTTGGCGCATTTCGTGCCATACTGGAACAGATCCGCCAACGGGGCCTCACGCTGCCCTTGGTGCATGCGGCCAACAGTGCCGCCATCGTCAGGTTTGCCGATGCGCATTTTTCGCTCGTGCGCCCCGGCATCATGCTCTACGGATACCACACCTTGCCGGCCTCAGTTCCCGCGCCCAATCTCATGCCCGTCCTCACACTCAGAACCACGATCGTCCAGCTACGGACCATTCCACAAGGCAAAACCGTCAGCTACAACGGAACCTTCGTCGCCAAGCGACCGACGCGGATCGCGGTACTCCCCATCGGCTACGCCGACGGCTACAGCCGGCAGCTTTCCAATCGCGGATTTGTGTTGATTCGGGGTCGTCGCGCCCCGATCATCGGCCTCGTCTGCATGGACATGACCATGGTGGACGTCACCGACCTCGCACCGCTACAGATAGGCGAGACCGTTACACTGATTGGGCAGCAGGGGGGGGAATCGATCTGGGCTGGTGAAGTGGCAGGCTGGATCGGCACAATCCCTTATGAAGTCCTCTGCGGGATTGGCTCCCGCGTTCCACGCCTGTACGAATCTGCCTGACGCACGACCGGCACACGCCTGTTCTTGTCGTCGAATCATCCAAGCTGATCGCGATAGCCGCGTGAGACGAGCGAAACCGACGGGAGCAGCGCATCGGTGCAATCATGGCTCGCACCGTCGCGCTGCTCCCGTGCATTACGTTCTGACTGTTCGTTTGAGCCGTCGCTCGACACTGGAGACTTTGCTCGAAAGCCGACCCTTGGGGCCCTTCCGATAGTCAACTTTGATCGTGCAGGAAATGCGGCCGCAATCTTTCTTCATCCGGTCGTAACACTTTTTGAC
>JBEGVJ010000059.1:0-6542 GCA_041178465.1 Nitrospirota bacterium | reverse complement strand
TGATTCCAACAATGGCAATGCGGGCAGACTTGGCCTTCTCCAGCACGATTTCGCGATCCAACAGAATCGTTCGTCCGGCTTCGATCGCCAATACGGAAGCCTTGACCGACGCCATCACCTCAATGGTCCGAGGGCCCACGGCCGGAAGATCGAACCGCAAATCCTGTTGCGGCTTCGATCGTTTGACCACCACCGCCCCCTCTTTGGCCAAATCGCCACCGCGCTTGATCGCGCCGTCGGTGCCCTCAACCGCCTCGACCGCCACAACCACGCGATCTTTGATCACGACACATTGCCCGATATCGAGACGCCCGATGTCATGCGCCACTTCCCACCCATAGCGGATGTCCTCCCACTCTTTCTCCGATGGGGTCCGCTCGGTCAACGGCCCTTCTTCCACGAGAATCCCCTCCAGTCCGAAGGTCGACTCGCAGATGGCAATCCCTTCTCGCTCAAGCTCCTTCGCGAATTCACGCAGGATGTCGTCGTCCTTCCAGAGGGCCACGCGTGTCGCCAACGCCAAAGTGCGAAAATCAGGACGCAGGGTGGTAAAGATATGGGTTTTCTTGATCCCGCCCAACATCACGGCCTGATGAACGCCGTCTTCCTTGAAGGCCTTGATCAGCTTGTTGAGCTGGCCGATCTTGATCCAATGAATCCGATCCACATGGCCGGCCAGCTCCGGCTCCGTCTCGCCTTCATGCGCCACAGCCGACACGTGATAGCCGAGCTTCCTGGCATTATCCGCGAAGATGATCGGGAAGCGGCCATTGCCGGCAATCAGCCCGATCCGCCCGCCATCGATGACGTGAGGCAGTACTGCCACGGTGCTTACTCCTCATCCTCTTGATTTTTGCCGACCGACCGGCAGATGCCTCGCTTTGTCCCCTCCAGAAATCCCAGCACCGCCATGACATCTGGTTGGTCTCCGAACTCGATCCTGGCAAGCTTGGCCGCTTCCGCCGTCCGATGCCCCGATCGAAAGAGCATGTCGTAGGCCCGTTTCAGCACCGCGATCCGATCGGCCGAAAACCCCTGCCGGCGCAACCCCACTGAATTAAGGCCGTACATCCGTGCACGATAGCCACCAGCAGCCCGCATGAACGGCGGGAGGTCCTGCCCGAGGGCGGAGCAGCCGCCAACCATCGAATAGGCGCCGATGCGGACGAACTGGTGGATGCCGGACAACCCGCCGATGATGGCATGATCGCCGATCGTAATATGACCAGCTAAACTGGCCGCATTCGCCATGATCAGGTAGCTGCCTAACCGGCAGTCGTGCGCCACATGCACATAGGCCATGAGAAAATTCTTGTTTCCAATGGACGTAACCCCGCCACCCTGCGCGGTCGCGCGATTGACGGTCACATATTCGCGAAAAATATTGTCGTCGCCGATGACCACTTTGGTCGGCTCACCCTTATATCCCAAATGTTGGGGCGGGGCGCCGATCGAGACAAAGGGATGCAGTTCGCACCGTGCACCGATCTCTGTCCAGCCATCGACTGCGACATGAGAAACAAGGCGGGTCCCTTGCCCGATGCTAACGTGTTCGCCAACCACACAAAAAGGACCCACGACGACGTCGGCGGCCAATTGCGCGTTGGGGTGGACGATCGCACTCGCATGAATCTGCACGCTTAACCTCCAGTGATGAGTGATCGGTGATCAGTGATGGGTTCCGGACAACCGCTTTCGCGTGAAAACTCGTCACACATCACACGTCGCTCTTCACGGCTTTTTCTTCTGTTACCATGGCGGTCACTTCAGCTTCGCACACGAGTTCATCTTCGACAAAAGCCTTGCCCTGCATCTTCCAGAACGGCGCCCGTTTCTTCACGACATCGATCTCAAACCGCAATCGATCGCCGGGCACGACCGGCTTTCGAAACTTCGCGCCATCGATACCGGTCAGATACACCACCGGACGTATCGCATGCCCCATCGACTTAAACGCCAGAATCGCACCAACTTGCGCCATCGCTTCAAGAATCAACACCCCCGGCATGACCGGGCGCCCAGGGAAGTGCCCTTGAAAGAATGGTTCATTGATCGTCACGTTCTTGATCCCTACAATCCGCCGGTCGGGGTCCAACTCCTGAACGCGATCGACCAGGAGAAAGGGATACCGGTGAGGCAAGAGGGCCTGAATTTCGGCTTGTTCCATCACGGACATCGGCAGAACCTCCTCTATAGGCAAGACTTCAAATGATCCTTCTACGCTTACGCATCATCTCTCCAGGGATAGAGGCTGATCGAGCTTCCACTGCGCGCGTCCTCCTGAGTCTCGTGAAACGGGCCTCGTGAAGCGCATCTCGTTTCGGATTCGGACGCTTCACGATGGACGAACGACGCTGAGGGCTGCGCGTTCTGCGAGCAGGAGAACGACCAGGCTGCCCGCCCCCCTGCTACTTGTTCTGTCGATCAAACTCCTTCACCACCTGGTCGGTCACATCCAACGCAGGCTGATGGTAGAGCACGACCTTGATTGCCGCCTCGCTCCCCTTGTCGATAATTGCAACATACCCGCCCTTTTCCGCCACGGCTTGCGCAGCCGCTTGCACTTTCTTCGAGTACTCCCCCACCATCTCACGCTGCTTCTGTTGAATCTCGCGGTTGAAGTCGCCCAGACGACGTTGATAGGCCTCCAGCTTGGCCTGGAATTGACCCTGCTTCTCCTGCCTCGCGCTGTCGGTCAACTTCCCCTCCTGGATCGTCTGTTCCAACTCCTTCAGTTCCTGATCGTCGGCGTTGATGATCTTTTGTCTGGTCGAGGAGTAGGCCTTGAGTTCTTCCAGGGCCCGCTTGCCGGCTTTCGACTGCTCGATCACCGCTTGCTGGTCCATCACCGCAACTCTCACGGCCTCAGCCGACAATCCCGGCGACACCATCGCCAGCCATAATCCAACCGCACCGATCAGACAGGTTACTCTTGTTCGTTCCATTGAGTCCTCCTCTTTTTCTCACAACCTCGTCTATCTGGTCTGTTCGGTCTGTCCGGTCTGTCTCGTGTAGCTAGGTTCTCCGGATCAAACGACAAAACAAACCAGACAGACCGAACAGACCAGATAGACGAGATAGACTGGTTACGGATACTCACGATTAAATTCATCAATAACCTGACCGGTAATGTCGAGTCCTTCTTCACTATATAAGGTGGGACCGCCCTTCCCCTTATCCATGACGACCTGTAGCCCGAGGCGCTTGGACACTTTGCCCACGACAAGCTCCACCTTCTCACGGAATCCTTCGAGCACGTCTTTCTGTTTCTCCTGAACCTCCCGGTTCATTTCGCCCGCTTTCTGCTGATACTCCGCCATGCGACGCCGAAACTGTTCTTCGCGCTCCCGTTTCGCGGTCGTGCTCAGCACACTGGCCTGCCTCCCAAAATCTTCTTCCATGCGGCGGAGCTCTTTTTCCTCCATCTCGATCAATGCCTGACGGTTTTTCGCGAAGGTGCTCAAGGACTCCTTGGCTTTTTTGCCGGCGTTCGTCTCGCTCAACACACGGGCCGGATCGACAACGCCCACCTTCCCTGCAACCTTCGCCCCGCCAGCGGCACAGCCGGAAACAGCGAGGAGCGCGATCAACAACACTCCTGCGCGGAACACCTTCGGCATCACGACATCGACCTGAATCACACCGTTACCTCGCATTCATCGTCATAAACTTGCTCTCTTAGAACAAAGAGCCGATGGTAAACTCAAAAACCCCTTTGCGTTCTCCCTCTCGCGCATCCAAATTCAACCCATAGGCGGCACGGAGGGGGCCAAATGGCGAAATCCATCGCCCCTCCAATCCGGCGGTTTTCCGCAGCTTAGATGACAGAGGCTCGTTATCGTCGAAGCCCTTGCCGTAGTCGAAAAAGATCACGCCGTTCAACTTCGCGTCGGAGGAAATCGTAAAGATGAAATCGTTGTTGAAGATCAGTTCTTTCGACGCGCCAAGCAACGTCTGGCTGGGCGTCACTGGGCCCGCACGCCCGAACACGAACCCGCGCATCGTATTGATGCCGCCGACAAAGAACCGCTCGGTCAGCGGAATGGCTTTCCCCTCCATGCCGACTGCGGCGCCATAGCGAGCGCGAATTGCAAACCGCGTATCGAACGGCAGCGGCGTATACTTAATCGCATCCAGATAATACTTATAAAAATTATTGCTCCCGCCCAGGTAGGGCGTTCCCAAGTCGAAGCCGACAGAGGCTCGCCAACCGGTGCGGGGATCCAAATAGTAGTCTCTCGTATCGCGGGCCAGCGACGTCCGGAATCCGGTCGTCGTCTGGTTCCCGAGCTGGCGACAGATCAGAGGAAATTGATCCGGGCAAATCCCCGCCTGCGGATCGCTGAAATTCAACTGTTCGGCAAACAGGCTGACGCTGCCTGTCGCATATTCGGAAAGCCATCGGCCAAACGTGATGCTGGCACCGGATTTCTTCTCGAAATAGGTGATGTAGTTGGTCATGCTTTTGTAGACGTCCAGCTGCATCGAGGTCAAGGAATCGTTCAAGTAGGGATTGCGAAACGTGATCAATCCCAATGTTCGTTGCTGTCCCAACTGACCGCGAATTCGTCCCATCCAGCCATTTCCGCCGAGATTCCCTTCCGTGATATCGGCGATCGCGACCAACTTATCCAACGTGCTGAATCCGCCGCCGACGCTGAATTGACCGGTCGGCTTTTCTTTCACACGGACATTCAAATCGACCTTATCCGGACCGACCTGCGCAGGAAGAATTTCCACCGTCTCGAAAAAGTTCAAGTTATTGAGCCGCTGAAAGCTCCGCTTCAACGCAGGAGTATCAATGACGTCCTGTTCATCGACACGGACTTCACGACGAATCACATTGTCTTTGGTTTTTTCGTTCCCATTGATATTGATCTGGCGGATCCGCATCATCTCCCCTTCCTTAATGGTCAGGGTGATGGTGGCGGTCCGCTCCTCCATGTTCGGCGTCACACTCGGCGTGATATCGGCAAAGGCATAGCCCTTGCCTCCGTAGAGATCATTCAGCCGGGTAATCTCGTCACGAATTTTCTGGCGCTGAAAAATCTCCCCTTCCTTCATCTTGAGCCCCTGACGAAGCTCCGGATCTTCGAACACCGTATTCCCGCGGAACCCCACTTCGCCAATGGTAAACGGCTCCCCTTCCATGACCGTGTACGTCACGACAAACCACTTCTTATCGTCGCTGAGCTCCACCGTCGGCAACCCGGCCTGGGCGTTCAAATAGCCTTTGTTGAGCAACACCTCTTTGATGCGCTCAACGTCGTTGTTCATTTCTTCCCGCTTCAAGACCCCGGCATCCGAGAGAAACGACGGTAACTTCAGCTTGGTGAACAGTCCATGCCAGGGAACCCATTCCCGCGTCGCCATCACCTTGAACAGCTCGTCTTTCGTCGCCGCGTGCAGGCCGTCAAAGTTGACCGTCTTGATGCGCGCCTTGTCCCCTTCTTTCACGAAAAACGTCAGGCGCTTCCGATCCTCGTCCAAGGTCTGCACGATCGGGGTCACCCGGCAATTGAAGTAGCCGTCTTCCTGGTAGGCCAGACGAATCTTCTCTGCACTCTCTTTGGCCTGTAGCTGGTCGAGAAAGGCCTGGCTCTTGATGGTAATCTTCTCTTTCAGCTTGTCGTCGCTCAGCTCCTGATTCCCATCGAAGACAATTTCGGTAATAAACGGTTTCTCACGGACGAGAAAGGCCAAAGCGACCCCGCCCGCTCCTGCTTCCGTCTCCAACTGCACGTCTTCAAAGAACCCCGTTTCGTAGAGGATTTTGATTTGCCCTCGGACATTCTCAGGGGTGTAGAGATCTCCCGGCTTCAGCGTCAATCGACCGGCAATGGCCGGCAACTCGATCCGCTTGTTGCCTCGAATCTCAACCGTCGTCACTTTGACTCCCGCCTGCTCTGCGGCAACCGCATGCACCGGCATCACGCCGCACGCCAACGTGACGAGCACCATGACGAGGAGCCAACGAAGCCTAGCTGAGCAGCAAATGCCCATTACCGGATCTGAGCCCCATAAGGAAAAATGGAAGATAATAACGGCATCATGGCGACTCCTAAGATTGACCGCACACCCTCTAACTCCCGCCCGTCCCGTCACACATGGAGGACATGGGATCATGGCGACAGAAGCGGCTGTTGCCGTGAGAGACCTGCGCGCGTAGCGCAAACCGCCTCTTCTACGACAACCTGCATGCAAAACTTCCGGATTATATTGGGCAAGTATTTGAATGTAAAGCTAACAAGGAGCCCGAGGCGCAAGGCCAGTGGCTAGAAGCAGGATGAACGGGGGATCGTTGACGGGATCTTTTTTCACCTCTTGCCTCTTGCCCTCCTCGTCCGGCGCAGCAAACAGGTCATGAACCATGCGGTCGACGGCCCTGTCGCGCAAACGCTTCACAAGGCCTCCCTGCTCTTGCATTCCTTGACATCCCCTACCCCATCACATAGTATCGAATCATGTCACGCCTCGACGTGCGCAAAGCCGTAATTCCCGCTGCAGGCCTTGGTACGCGCTTCCTCCCCGCGACAAAAGCG
>JBEGVJ010000058.1:0-15783 GCA_041178465.1 Nitrospirota bacterium | reverse complement strand
CACGCAGCCAGCCATTATCGAGGAGATCCATCGCCAGTACTTCGAGGCTGGCGCCGACATCGTGGAGACGAACACGTTCAACGCGCAAGCCATCTCCCTGGCCGATTACGGGATGGAGTCCATGGCGTATGAGCTTGCAAAGGCCGGAGGGGAATGCGCGAAGCGGGCTGCGGCGCAGGTCATGGCTGCAGCGCCTGGCCGGTCCTGCTTTGTGGCCGGAGCGATCGGACCCACGACGAAGACCTCGTCGATTTCAACCGATGTCAACAATTCCGGCGCGCGCGGCACGACCTACGATGAGCTGGTAACGGTGTACTACGAGCAGGTCCGTGGCTTGGTGGACGGCGGCGTGGACATTTTATTAGTCGAAACCATTTTCGATACGCTCAATGCCAAGGCCGCATTTTTCGCTATCGATAAGTTCTTCGAGGATCGCAAAATCAAGCTTCCCATCATGGCCTCTGTGACGTTCATTCAGGCCGGCAGCAATCGCGGGGTGACGGGCCAAACGATCGAAGCCTTCTGGAATTCCATCTCCCATGTGCCCCTGCTCAGCGTCGGCATCAACTGCGCGTTAGGCCCGAAGGAAATGCGTCCCTTGATCGAAGAGCTTTCGCAGTTGGCCCCGATCTATGTGAGCTGCCATCCTAATGCCGGACTGCCCAATCCCTTATTGCCGACGGGATTTCCTGAGACGCCAGAGAGTCTCGCGCCTCAGTTGAAAGAATGGGCGCAGAACGGCTGGCTGAATATCGTCGGCGGCTGCTGCGGAACGACACCGGGACACATCAAGCTGATTGCCGAGGCGGTGAAGGGGATCGCGCCGCGCGTCCCTCCGGTCGTTGAGCCGCACACCAGACTCAGCGGGCTGGAAGCGGTCACGATCAGGCCTGAGTCGAACTTTGTGAATGTCGGTGAGAGGACCAACGTCACCGGGTCACCGGCCTTCTCCAAACTGATTCTGGCTGGCGACTATGACGCAGCCCTCTCGGTGGCGCGCCAGCAAGTCGAGGGGGGCGCCCAGATCATCGACATCAATATGGACGAGGGTATGCTCGACTCCCAGGCTGCCATGGAGAAATTTCTGCGCTTGGTGGCGTCCGAGCCTGATATCTCCCGCGTGCCGATCATGGTGGACAGTTCGAAGTGGGAGATTCTGGAGACAGGCCTGAAGAACATTCAGGGCAAGCCGGTCGTCAATAGCATCAGCCTCAAAGAAGGCGAAGCCAAGTTCCTGGAACATGCCAAACTGGTGCATCGCTACGGGGCTGCCGTGGTGGTGATGGCTTTCGACGAACGGGGTCAGGCCGATACCTACGAGCGCAAGATCGAGGTTTGCGAGAGGGCCTATCGTCTCCTCACGGAGCGCATCGGTTTTCCCGCTCAGGACATCATCTTCGATCCGAACATCCTGACTGTGGCGACCGGCATCGAGGAACACAATAATTACGCGGTGAACTTCCTTGAGGCCACGCGCTGGATCAAGCAGCACCTGCCTTTGGCAAAAGTGAGCGGCGGCGTCAGCAACATTTCCTTTTCGTTCCGCGGCAACAACCGGGTGCGGGAAGCGATGCATGCGGCCTTCCTCTATCACGCCATCAAGGCCGGTCTGGACATGGGGATCGTGAACGCTGGTCAGTTGGCGGTCTACGAGGAGATCCCCAAGGATCTCTTGGAATTGGTCGAAGATGTGCTGCTGAACCGCAGGCCCGATGCGACGGAACGATTGGTGACCTTTGCCGAGACTGTCAAGCAACAGGGTAAGGTGGCGGTGAAAGACGACGAGTGGCGCTCCGGCACGGTCGAGGAACGCCTCTCCCATGCCTTAGTGAAAGGCATGACCGACTTCATCGAGCAGGATATCGAAGAGGCCCGCCTGAAATATGCCAAGCCGCTGCATGTGATCGAGGGGCCCTTGATGGCCGGGATGAACGTCGTGGGCGATCTGTTCGGTTCCGGCAAGATGTTTTTGCCGCAAGTGGTGAAGAGCGCCAGAGTCATGAAGAAGGCCGTGGCCTATCTCATGCCCTTCATGGAGGAAGAGAAGCGAAAGTCCGGCGCCTCGAGCTCGAACGGCAAGATCCTGCTCGCGACGGTCAAGGGCGATGTGCACGACATCGGGAAGAATATCGTCGGGGTGGTGCTGGGCTGCAACAACTACGAGGTGATCGATCTGGGGGTCATGGTGCCTTGCGAGCAGATCCTGGCTGCGGCGAAAGAACATGGCGTGAAGATCATCGGATTGAGCGGACTCATTACTCCGTCGCTGGACGAAATGGCCCATGTGGCGCGTGAGATGATGCGTCAGGGCTTCGACCTGCCATTATTGATCGGCGGCGCCACCACGAGCAAAGCCCATACGGCGGTCAAGATCGCTCCGGCCTATAACCATTCAGTGGTGCATGTGCTGGATGCCTCCAGAGCGGTGGGCGTCGTCGGGAGTTTAGTGAGTGATGATGTGAAGGCGGATTTCGTTGCAAAGGTTCGCGCCGACTACGATCAGATCCGCCAGACCCATCACGATAAGGGGGCGAAAGCTCTCTGGACCTTGTCGCAGGCTCGCGCCAATCGATTCCAATGCAATTGGGCGGAGGTCGATATTCCAACTCCGGCCTTCACAGGGGTGAAGGTGCTACAACAGCAGCCGCTGGATCAGCTGGTTCCCTATATCGATTGGTCGCCGTTCTTCCACACATGGGAACTGCGCGGACGCTATCCGACCATTCTGGAAGATCCTGTCGTGGGTCAGAAGGCGAAGGAGTTGTTTGACGATGCCAAGGTCTTGCTCCGCAAGATCGTGGAACAACGGCTATTCACTGCCAATGGGGTCTATGGGTTCTTTCCTGCCAACAGCGTGGGAGACGATATCGAGGTCTATCGCGACGACAGCCGCACGACAGTGCTGACGACGCTCCATACTCTGCGGCAGCAATCGGAGAAGCCTCAAGGGCAACGCAGTTTCGCGCTGGCGGATTTTGTGGCGCCGAAAGAATCCGGTCGTGCCGACTATATCGGCGCCTTTGCCGTGACAACGGGAATCGGGGTGGATCTCGTATGCAAGGAATTCGAGCGTGACCACGACGATTACAATTCGATCATGAGCAAAGCCTTGGCGGATCGCTTAGCAGAAGCATTTGCCGAATATCTCCACAAGCTGGTTCGTGACGCGTGGGGGTATGGCAAGAACGAGGCGTTGACCTCCGAAGACTTGATTCGTGAAAAATATCGCGGCATCCGTCCCGCGCCGGGCTATCCGGCTTGCCCAGACCATACGGAGAAGCGGCTGCTGTTCGATCTGTTGTCCGTTGAGCAGCAGGCAGGCATCACGCTGACGGAAAGTTTTGCGATGTGGCCAGCTGCCTCGGTGAGTGGATTGTATTTCGCCCACCCTGACGCCAAATACTTTGCCGTGGGGAAAATCGGGAAGGACCAGGTCCTCGACTACCAGGCGCGAAAAGGGATGACCCTTTCCGTGCTTGAGCGATGGTTGGGGCCGAATCTGAACTATGAACCCACTGGAGGGTAGGGGAGGGATACAGAGGTTACGTATGGGACTCGCTGGCGAGGCTTATGAGGAAGGGTATTCGCCAGTGACAACGAACCTCCAGTCTTTTGCGGTCTCCGGCATTAGCGATTGGTTTGGGCGTGGGTCTGAGGATCAGTGCATGAGTCTGTGCCCGAGGCGCTACGCACAGTATTTTGGCGGGTGGAAACGGGTCAGTGAAATGACAAGAGAGATGCTAGCTCGCTAGGCCTCGCAAGTCATTCCGCGGGGTACGTGGTCTGCAAATTTGTCATGGATGTGTTTGATATCGTTCAGTGAGTCCAGGAAAATATCGAGGAGTTCGGGGTCGAAATGTTCCCCACGATGTTTGCGCATGAGGTCGACAGCGTGATCGAGGGTGAAGGCCGGCTTGTAGATCCGTTGTGTGGTGAGGGCATCGAAAGCATCGGCGATCGCGGCGATTCGTCCTTCGAGCGGAATCGCGTCGCCTTTCAGCTTGCGGGGATATCCGCTGCCATTCCAGCGCTCATGGTGGGTCCAGGCGATCGATGCAGCCACTTTGAGGAGTTCTGAGTCCGATCCGCCGAGGATGCGATAGCCGATTTCCGCATGTTGAGAGATGACGTCGAATTCTTCCGGCGTGAACTTGCCGGGCTTGAGGAGGACATGATCTGGCGTCCCGATTTTTCCGATGTCGTGCATCGGACTGGCGGTGCGGATCAACTCGCACCGTTCGGAAGACAGCCCATACTTCCTGGCGAGCAGTTCACAGTAGTGGCTCATGCGTTGGATGTGCTGTGCTGTGGCACTGTCCCGGTATTCGGCGGCGATGGCGAGTCGCTGAATCGTTTCTTCTCGTGAGAGACGCAGCTCTTTTTCGCTTCGCTCGAGCCACTCGAGCGCTTGCTGGAGCGCCATCGACCTGGTCCTCACGATATCTTCAAGGTTTTCTCGATGCCGACGATTTTCAAGTTCAAGGCGGCGGCGGCGGAGCGCATTGGTGACATCGATCAAGACTTCATTCGATTCGAATGGTTTGATGATGTACCCAAAGGCGCCCATGTCCAACGCCGCATTCGCCAGCATCGAACTGTCGAGGCCGGTCACCATGATAACGGCGGTATGGGGATAGAGGCTTAGGATGTTGCGGACTAAGTCCATGCCCGACTCGCCAGGCATGTTGACGTCGCACAGCATCAGCGCAAAGGGTTGTTCGCTTAATTTCATCCGCGCATCGCGTGCATCGGACGCCAGCACCGTTTCGTAGCCGTGGGTTTTGAGCATGAACCCTAGCAGCCGACGGATGGGTTCTTCGTCGTCGACAACCAGAATGCGGGTGAGCTCAAAAAGGGCTTCCTGGCTGAGTCGGTCAAGAGGCAGGGCCATGGTTTGTAGGTTCGCGTAATCGTTCTGAGGAACAGACATTGGCCGAAACTCGATTCGCATTGCAATAGTAAGATGCGTTTGAAAGGCTATGGCACTCATGC
Organism: Nitrospirota bacterium; assembly: GCA_041178465.1. GTDB lineage: Bacteria > Nitrospirota > Nitrospiria > Nitrospirales > Nitrospiraceae > Palsa-1315. Next base: position 10,791 of record JBEGVJ010000058.1, on the reverse strand, counting down.
ACATCTCGCGCCAATAGATTGTCTGGGGCGATGCCAGGCTGCAGGAGCCCCACCAGATGATGTCTTTTCAATCGAGAGGCGATGCAATGCCGCGCCACGGTTATGTTTTATCGTGAAGCAGTTGCCTAATCCTTCTGGGCTGTGTTGGCCATTCTGTTGGGGGCATCAACTATCTGTACAGATTTAGCCGTTCATGCCGCGTATTTTTGTACAAAGGGATGGAGCAATGATCAGGGGCAGATGATATTGTCGGCAACTTCAGCAGCTGGTTATACGCCAGGCCACTTTCATTGCGCTTTCGTCAGGCCTTCACTATAATGCCCCCCACTATTTTATAGGAGTATCCAATGAGCAGTGCAGCAGGATTATTACGTGTCGATGGGCGGCGAAAAGATCAGCTTCGTCCTGTAAAGGTAACGCGAAACTTCATTAAACATGCCGAAGGGTCTGTTTTGATTGAGATGGGCGATACCAAAGTCATTTGTACGGCCTCCATTGAGGAGAAAGTGCCTCCGTTTCTGAAGGGGAAGGGGCAGGGGTGGGTGACGGCCGAGTATTCGATGCTTCCCCGTGCAACTCATGACCGATCCCCGCGTGAAGCGGTCAAGGGGAAGCAGGGCGGCAGAACGTTAGAGATTCAACGCCTTGTGGGGCGAGCCCTCCGTGCGGTGACGGATATGGGCCAAATGGGAGAGCGGTCGATTTGGCTTGACTGCGACGTGATTCAGGCCGACGGAGGGACCAGAACAGCCTCCATTACCGGAGCGTTTATTGCGCTGGCTGATGCGTTTTCTTTGCTCAAGAAGCGAGGGATGATCAAGAAGCGTCCGTTGACGGATTACCTTGCCGCCATTAGTGTTGGAAAAGTAGGTGGGGAAATTCTTCTCGATCTGGCCTATACCGAAGATTCCATGGCCGATGTCGATATGAATGTGGTCATGACCGGGCAGGGGTGTTATGTCGAAGTGCAGGGCACCGCGGAAAAAACCCCCTTTGCCAAAGAGGAGATGGATGAGTTCATGGCGGTAGGATGGAGAGGCATTCAGGCCCTCACCTCGCTGCAGAAGGATCTGATCGGGGAATTGGAGTAAGGCGAGACGATGATTCGTGAAGTGGTCCTCGCTACGCGCAATCGGCATAAAGTAGAAGAACTGGTTGCGCTGTTAGGCGGCCTGGGTATCACGATTCGCAGTCTCCACGAATTCCCCGATGCTCCGGACGTCATTGAAGACGGGAATACCTGCGAGGCTAACGCCGTGAAGAAAGCGCGGGCTATTGCCGATTTCACGGGGTTGCCGGCTGTGGCCGACGATACGGGGCTGGAAGTGGATGCGCTTGGTGGGCGGCCTGGCGTCTATGCGGCCCGCTATGCCGGCGAGGATGCCACCTACGAAGACAATTGCCGGAAGTTGCTGGGGGAGTTGGCCGGTGTGCCTCGCGAACGGCGAACCGCTCGTTTTCTGACCGTCGCAGCGATCGCCCTCCCTTCGGACGGAGTACGGACGGCGCAAGGCACGTTGGAGGGAGTGATTGCAGAAGAGGCGAGCGGGACGTTAGGATTCGGGTACGACCCTGTGTTCTTCGTTCCGGAGTTAGGGAAGACCTTGGCGCAGTTGTCCGCGGATCAAAAAAATACGATCAGCCATCGAGCCAAAGCGTTCATTCAGGCCAAAGATCTGTTACAAGAGATGGACTTCGAGATAGTCGAGTCGGGGCGTAGCGCAGCCCGGTAGCGCGCCTGCTTTGGGAGCAGGATGTCGCAGGTTCGAATCCTGTCGCCCCGACCACAAAATCCGTGATGGGTGATCCGTGACTGGTATCAGCCGAGTCTCGTGCCGTTGTCCCTCATTTCGTTAGAACGCCACTCATCACGGTTCACTTAGCACACATCACTTCTTCAGCGCGCGCCCGTAGCTCAGTCGGATAGAGCATCGCCCTTCTAATCTTTTCCTGTCTCTCCTCGCAAGCCCATGACGAAATAGCTAAACGCTGCTGCAGGAGCGGTTGTTCGCTGTTTTTCAGGGCCATATTCAGCTCGCGCTGGAGCAGCGGGTCCTCTGCCCGGTGCCGCTTCACAAACCCCAGGAGCGGACGGTTTGAGGTGCCGCGCCCCAAGATGGAGCCCATCTCGTGGTGTGCCGTCAGGTCGTACCCTGCGGCCCTGAAGCGCTCATACAGCTCCGCGTTGTAGGTGCTGAGCACTGTATAGACATCGGCACTCCTCAGATCGGCTCCCCACTGAAGGAGGAGATCGAAGAGGTCCCAGCGTCGTGCCTGCAGGGCCATATCAAGGGGAGAGTACCGCTCAAGTTCGAGCCGATAGCCTCGCTTTAGCAGAAGTGCCACGAGTGAGTGCTGGCCAGTCTCTATGGCGATCTGCAGGGCAGTCTTCGGTCGCGTACCCTTGGGGATGGCCTGCGACGCTACCTGCAACGGATTGCCTTCATCGATCCAACGTTCCGCCTCGTACAGGCGTCCTTCTCGACACATTTGGTGGAGGGGCCGGACTTCCTCAGGGGACCGGGCGAGGATGCGGTGTCCATCTGGATATTGTTCTTCGGCCATGGTGACTGATTCTAATGAGGTGCGTTCTTTTGCTCTAGCCGCTTCTTCATTTCGATTTATCTACGTCGGCAGGGAGGGAAATGGAAAGTATCATAGGGGGCTATTATTTCATGGCTATCTTAAGCCATACAAGGACGTTGCTCTCGCAACTAACTGAATAGTTGAGTTTAATGTGTCATTACATTGTCTTGACATCGATGAACTGTGAAGATACGATCAGGCGCAATGGGAGGTGGCAATATGTCAGCACAAGCCGTTCGTACTGAAAAACTGGACCTTCGACTGAGTTCCGCAGCCAAGCGGAGATTGGAAGCCGCTGCATCCGTTGCCAGTCGTTCGCTGAGCGCATTTGTCCTTGAAAGCGCGCTGTCTCAGGCCGAGCAAACGCTGGCAGATCGCCACACATTCGTGCTGAGTAAAACGAAATGGGCTGAGTTTCAGCGGGCATTGGATGCGCCCGTTCGGTCTCTCCCTCGTCTGCAGCGCTTGTTGACTGAGCCTGGATTCTTTGACGCGGTTCCTGCTCCGACGGAAGAGCGGTGACCCCTAGGATCGAAAAGCTTCACCCGCGTCACGCCGTTGACGCGTTCGACTGTAGCAATCCAGACCTCAATCGTTTTCTGCAAAAGTACGCGCTTCCGAATCAAAGCAGCGGAGCCTCAACCACCTATGTCGGGCTGGCGGATCACACGGTGATTGGCTATTACTCGCTGGCTGTGGGATCGGTGGAATATGAACAGGCACCAGCACGAGTCACGAAAGGACTCGCCCATCATCCCATTCCTGTCATGCTGCTTGCACGACTCGCCGTAGACCATCAATGGCAAAAAAGGGGAGTCGGAGCAGGACTGCTGAAAGATGCCATGTTGCGGACGCTTCAAGCTGCAGACATTGTTGGAATCCGCGCCCTCCTGGTCCATGCCAAAGATCATCATGCCACGCAGTTCTACCAGCACTTTGATTTCATCTCGTCACCCAGCGATCCGTTACATCTGTTGATTCTGCTGAAAGATGTGAGAAGGATGGTTTCATAACATCGACGATCCACCGGTTCTATGGTGGGCGGCTGCAGACATCATCAAAACACTAACGGGATGTCTTTGAAGCCGGCAGGAGCCCAGTTTGCTCCAGGATGGTCTGCGTCGTTTTTTTGCTTGTCTGGTGGGTAGCCGTACTTGCGAAGAATGCGCTTCACCTCCTTGCCCCTCGCCACGGGCCCCTAGCCATTCCTATTAAGACGGGGTGATTTCTTTTGACGAAAAGGGTATTCTGCGCTGCTTCCGTTGGTTATCTAGGATCCCAAGAATGGCCAAGAAAATAAAGTCTCCTGCAAAGACGAATCTGACCGCTCCCTACAAGCATCCTGAAGCCAAGAGCCTCATGCGGCCGGAGGTGGGGACGCAGGCGCAGTTCAAGAAGAAAAAATCGCCGAAGACCTACCGGTATGACTCCTCGCTTTCACCCGCATTGGATTGGGATGCCAAGAATTCCGCACGAGAGCAGGGTGAGGCGCTGATCAAGCAAGTCCTCGATGCCAAGAGCCTCGAAGAAGCGAAGGCAGCCGCATCCAAGCTTAAGAGCCTGAGCAAACCCTTCCTCTCCTGGGCTGGTAAGGCGGAACGGCTGTCGTTCGATGTGCCGACCTTGCCGCTCTTCATCCACGAACGGCTTTCCACCAAAGCCATCATCGAAACGCTGGCCGGGCATAAAACCGACAAACAAGAAGATATGTTTGCCCTGTTCGGCGACCCGCAACATTCCATCGCTGATCAAGTGTTGAAATCCTACGAGTACCAAGACGACTGGACGAACCGGATGGTCCTGGGTGATTCGCTCGTCGTGATGAACTCGCTGCTGCATTACGAAGGGTTGGGCGGGCAGGTGCAGATGATCTATATGGACCCGCCGTATGGTGTGAAGTTCGGGTCGAACTTCCAACCCTTCGTCCGCAAGCGCGACGTGAGCCACAACGACGACGAGGATATGACTCGCGAACCTGAAATGGTCCAGGCCTATCGGGATACGTGGGAACTCGGCCTACATTCGTACCTGACTTATCTGCGGGATCGACTACTATTAGCCCGCGATCTTCTGACACCCAGCGGCAGTATCTTCGTCCAGATCAGTGACGAGAATCTGCACCATGTGCGGGAAGTGATGGATGAAGTGTTCGGGGCGGAGAACTTTCTGTCAGTAATAACGGTGCGGAAGACGACAAGCGAAGGCAGCAACTATCTTGGCACCACATCTGATTTCCTATTGTGGTACGCAAAAAACATTTCGCGGACAAAGTATCATCAGATCTATCTCGAGCGGAGCGATGAAGCAGAAAGTAGATACGATCAAGTTATGTTGTCGGACGGAATAGTTCGTCCAGCTACAGAAGAGGAAATGATCGGGACTTTTCCTCTACCAAATGGAGCAAAGCTTTTCCGAGCAGACAACATAACTAGTTCTCGTCCAGCAGGTGAGGGTGACCTGAGGGAATTTGTCTACCAGGGGAAGCGATTTACGCCTGGCAGCGGGACTTTCAAGACCGATTTACGCGGGATGGAGAAATTAGCAGCGACAAATCGTTTGCATGTCACTTCGAAAGGAAAGCTCAATTACCGCCGATTCAAGGGAGACTTTCCTTTCGCCGCGATAGGAAATCTTTGGGCAGACATTATCGGGGCAGTACAAAACCGGAGCGATCCCAAGATTTATGTGGTTCAAACATCAACTTCTATAATTCAACGCTGCCTTCTCATGACCACCGATCCTGGCGATCTGGTGCTCGATCCAACTTGCGGAAGCGGCACCACGGCCTACGTCGCGGAACAATGGGGCCGTCGCTGGATCACTGCCGATACCAGTCGCGTGCCACTAGCTCTGGCTCGGCAGCGGCTCCTTACAGCCACATTTTCTTGGTACGACTTGAAAGACGACAACCGCGGTCCGGCCGGAGGCTTCACCTACAAGCGCAAGCAGAACAAGAAGGGTGAGGAAGTCGGCGGCATCGTCCCACACGTTATGCTCAAGTCTATCGCTAACAACGAGCCTCCGACTGAAGAAGTACTGATAGACCGGCCAGAAGTTGAAAACGGTATCACCCGCGTGACAGGGCCGTTTTGTTTTGAGGCGACGATTCCGACGCCGGTGGATTGGGAAGGCGACGGGGTCGAAGATTCTGGTGCCGCTTAAGTCGAATCCTACGGCTCCTTCGTGGACCGAATGTTGGAAGTCCTCAGGAAGAGCCCGCTCCTTCGCCTCGAAGGCAATAAGACCATCACGTTCAAGAACGTCCGGCCTCCCGCCAAAACCCTGTCGCTTTCCGCAGAGGCGTTGGTCACCAACGGCCAGGAGCAACCTGTGGCCCTTGTCTTCGGTCCTGAGAACGGCGCCGTCAGCGAGAAGCTCGTGTATGAGGCGGCGCGCGAGGCTCACGCGAAAAACTACACCCATCTCTACGTGATCGGATTTGCCATCCAACCCAACGCACGCACTCTCGTGGACAAGTGCGCCGATGTGATGGGCGTCCCCGCCACCTATGTGCAGGCCACGCCAGACCTCATGATGGGCGATTTACTCAAGAACATGCGGTCGAGCCAAATTTTCAGCGTGTGTGGACAACCAGAAGTTCAGGTAAAAAGGCAAAAGGAAAAAGGTAAAAGTGGGGACACGCAGTATCAGGTTGAGCTACTTGGGTTAGATGTCTTCGACCCGATCACGATGGAAGTCACACATCGTGCCGGCGAGGACGTTCCTGCTTGGTTCCTCGATACGGACTATAACGATCTCTGCTTCCATGTTTCGCAAGCCTTCTTCCCTCGCACCAGCGCCTGGGACAATCTGAAGAAAGCACTCAAAGGCGAGTATGAAGAAAGCGTGTGGGATCATCTTTCCGGGGCAACGAGCGCGCCGTTCGAGGCAGGCGAGCACAAGCAGATTGCCGTCAAAGTGATCGACGATCGGGGTAATGAGTTGCTGGTGGTGAAGAAGTTGGCGTAAACCGATGGCGGCAAGGAGACTCTACCCATGATACAGGCGACATTGCTGGACCATGTCACCAAGACCATCGTTGAACGGTTTCACCCCAAACGGATCATGGTCTTCGGGAGTCACGCTCGTGGCGACGCAGGCCCGGACAGCGATCTCGATCTCTTTGTCGAGATGGAAACTCCCCGTCGCCCGCCGGATCGTGCCATCGAGGTGAGCGAAATCTTCGGGCTGCGGTCCTGGCCGATGGACATCGTCGTCTATACGCCGGAAGAAGTCCGCCGCCTGCGTCATGTGAACGGCACGCTTTTGTCAGTGATCGAGAAGGAGGGCAAGGTCCTGTATGAGCGGCACTGAGTCCAATGTCTCGGCGTGGTTGCGTAAAGCCGAACACGATCTACTGAACATCGAGAATAACCTCGTGGCCAAGGACATTCCCTGGGACACCGTGTGCTTTCATGCCCAGCAGGCGGCCGAGAAAATCTTGAAGGCGTTTCTGGTTTCTCGCGGATGCGATCTCTCGAAGACGCACGATCTGGTTGCCTTGCTCACCCGATGCGTCGAATGCGACGCCGGGTTGACCTCTCTGGAATCGGATTGCCGGAAGTTGACGTCCTATGGCGTGGCAGCCCGATATCTCGACGACTTGTTCGAACCAGGCGAAGCGGACGGTCGCGACGTGGTGGCGGCGGCCTATCGAGTCCGTACGAAAATCCTCGCCCTGTTGCCAACGAACAGATGAGTGCCTACGAAGTCCCACAGCCCATCCTGAATTCCCCCTTCGACGAACCTCAAGAGCATTGGCATATCGTCGAGGGAGAAATGCCCGAGCAACGGCTCGGACGTCGCCCGTCGATGTATTTCTATCGCGACCCCAAGGCGAAGCCGGAAAAAGAATATGGCACCGTTGCCGGGACGGCCATTGAGCTGAAGCTGGTTAACCGCATCAGGGCGCAGGTGAAGAAGTGGCGATCGGATGGCTATCCGGGCGTAACGAGAACGACCCATGAGCTGTTGCAGTGGTGGCGGCGAGATGGGCGAGCGCAGCGTCTGTTTTTTGCCCAACTCGATGCGGTCGAAACGATCATCTTTCTCATTGAGGCTCGTGGGGATTTGCGGCAAGGCATCGATGTGCAGCACGAAGAGATCAGCGCTGAGAAACGCGCGCAAGGCTTCGCGGGGTTTCGGCGGTATGCCAGCAAGATGGCAACAGGGTCCGGCAAGACCACGGTGATGGGTATGCTGGCGGCGTGGAGTATTCTTAATAAGGTCAATGACCGAAGCGACGCGCGATTTTCTGACGTCGTGTTAGTGGTCTGTCCCAACGTGACGATTCGTAACCGGCTTCTGGAGCTAGCCCCTGAAGGAGGGGAAGCGAGCCTGTATCGCACTCGTGATCTCGTCCCGTCTCACTTGATGCCGCTGCTTTCGCAAGGCCGGGTGCTCGTCACCAATTGGCATGTATTCGAACCTCAGGCCATTCAAACGGGCGGGGTCGGCGGAAGGGTGAATAAGGCAGGCGTAGAGGTTCGGACACGAGAGACCATCACCATCAGCTCAAAAACGACGACGGCTCGTGGCACACGCTATCTCACGTTGGAAGATTTTGAAAGGCAGGTTGCTGCAGGCCTGTTGACGGTGATTGCAGAGGACCGAGAGAAAGACGGAACGCTGAAGAAAGTCACGGTGGAGTCCAGACGGTATGTTGAGAGCGATACGGCTCTCGTGAATCGCGTGCTTGGCCGCGAAGTCGGGGGGAAGCAGAATATCCTCGTGATGAATGATGAAGCGCACCATGCCTATCGTATCGTGCGTGAGGAACGAGCGGAGGATGAGGACGATCTCTTTGGAGAAGACGAAGAAGCCGAAGACTTCTTCAAAGAGGCGACGGTCTGGATCAATGGGCTCGATCGCGTTCAGAAACTGCGCGGCATTAACCTCTGTCTGGATCTCTCGGCTACTCCGTACTTTCTCGGCCGAGTGGGTCAGGACACCAATCGGCCATTCCCGTGGGTAGTAAGCGACTTCGGACTCATCGATGCGATTGAGTCGGGATTGGTGAAAATTCCCCAGCTGGCTGTTCGTGATGCGACCGGCAAGGAGATCCCTGGTTACTTCAACATCTGGCACTGGATTCTGCCGCAGCTTACTCCGGCTGAACGTGGCGGGAAAAAGGCAAGTCCTAAGCCCGAGGCCATTCTCAAGTACGCACATCATCCTATCGCGATGTTGGGTGGCCTATGGGAGAAGGAACGGGACGAGTGGGTCTCCCATCGCGATGATCCACGCCCGCCCGTATTCATTTTGGTGTGCAAGAACACTCAGATTGCTAAGGTTCTCTATGAATGGCTGGCGGAAGATAAGGCTCCGACAGGAATTCCGCCTGTGAAGATCGAAGGATTTAAGAATGTTCATGGCCGCCAGAACACGATTCGCGTGGACTCTAAAGTGGTTGCTGAATCGGATTCCGGTGAAGCAAAAAACGACGAAGTGCGTTGGATGCGCTTCACGCTCGATACGGTGGGGAAGATTGCTTGGCCGGCGGATCGGCTCGGACGGCCTCTCTATCCGGAAGGTTTCAAGGAATTGGCCGACAAGCTGGGGCGCCCAGATCATCCACCAGGGCGTGATGTGCAGTGCATTATCAGTGTGGGCATGCTTACGGAAGGATGGGACTGCAACACGGTGACACACATCATCGGCCTTCGTCCTTTCATGTCGCAGTTACTCTGCGAACAGGTTGTGGGACGAGGGTTGAGACGAGCCAACTATGACGTCGGTCCTGACGGCAAGCTTACAGAGGAAGTGGCAAAGGTTTTCGGTGTTCCATTTGAAGTGATTCCATTCAAGGCCAATCCCCAAGGTCAGCCGCCCCCGCGCGTGAAGCGCTATCATGTGCACGCTATCCCAGCCAAGGCACAGTTTGAAATCACGTATCCGCGTATTGAAGGCTATACCCAAGCCATTCGCAATCGGGTGACGGTGGACTGGGGGAGTGTCCCCTCTCTCGTCTTGGAGCCAGGCCGAATACCGCCCGAGGTCGACGTGAAAGGGCTTCATGTTACTACGGGGGGCAAGCTGACTCTCAGTGGCCCAGGACGAGCGGATGAGGTTACGCTAAACGAGTTTCGTGCAAAACGTCGCATGCAGGAGCTGGTGTTTGACCTCGCGAAAACGGTCGCGTGGGAGTATGCCGCTCAGAAGCAGTGCACGATTCCGACGCACAAACTTTTTCCCCAGCTCGCGAATATCATCCAGATGTACCTGGATACAAAAGTTGAGGCTCGGCCGCCGTCTAATAAGAAAGATATTTTTCTCGCTCCGTACTACGGATGGGTCATTGAACGGTTATTAGAGGCCATTCGACCTGACACCACGCAGGGGGAAGCTCCAGAAATTCCTCGGTACGAAGCGACTCGAGGGCCCGGCTCTACCGGGGACGTGGATTTTTGGACGAGTCGTGATGTGCGCGAGGTCAATAAATCTCATCTCAACTACGTGGTTGCCGACACCAAGCAATGGGAACAATCGGCAACCTATTACCTAGACAAGGATAAAGCTGTTGAGGCATTTGTTAAAAACTCAGGGCTTGGGTTCGCGATTCCATACTTGCACAATGGGCAGATGCACGACTATGTGCCGGATTTCATTGTTCGGCTTACAGGTGAGGCTGCATGTCATCTGATTTTGGAGACGAAAGGGTATGATCCTCTTGAAGAGGTAAAGCGAGCAGCGGCAGACAGGTGGGTGGCTGCAGTGAATGCAGACGGTACGTACGGACATTGGTCTTTTGCCATCGCCAAGAAAATTTCTGATATCCGGTCGATCATCGAAAGAGTCACTAGGATAGAGTGACCGGAGATCATTAGAAGGTCTCAGCCACACTAGCGCTCTTCTCCAAGCGGGGAGTAGGCTGAGGGCGCTGGTTGTTCCACTTCCGGGAGGCTGGCCATGTGGGTTGTTTTCTTCCTCCTGCCGATGCTCTTCTCCATCGCTCCCGCGTTAGCCGATCCTGGCTTTGACGAGAAGTACGAGCGCGGCTACAATATCTTCAACCCAGCCAATCAATATGTTCACGACAATCCGTTGAATCCGGCCCAGACCTACGCACCAGACAATCCGTTCAATCCGGCGAACCATTATGACCCCAGTAATCCAGTCAATCCTGCGAATCAGTACAACCCCAACAACCCGTTCAATCCCGCCAACGAATACAATCCGGATAATCCGCTGAACCCTGCGAATCGC
>JBEGVJ010000057.1:0-6479 GCA_041178465.1 Nitrospirota bacterium | reverse complement strand
GGCGGACTCGATGTTGCCAGCGTGACCAGGCGCTATTCATTCACGGCTGTGCAGGACGGCAGCCAAGGTCGCGAGTGGGATTGTTTCGTCACGGTCCATGGTGCCATCGATTCCGTGACCGGCATGGTGACCGACATCGGAGCCCTCAACAGGCTGGTTCAGGAGAAGGTGGTGCAGGCTCTCGACCGTCATGACCTTCGGCAAGTCCTTGGGACTCAGGCCGTGACCGGCGAGCAGTTGGTCGAACACATTTGGAAGCAACTGGTCTCTTCGCTCTCATCGGGAAGACTATCGAATGTTCGCCTCGTTCAGTCCCGGGATCTATCCTTCGACTACGCAGGCTGACGCGTCTGCGCACATTCGGTCCGGGCGTTTCATGAATACACGCGTTATCTATGTGCTGCTGATGGTGTGCCTCGTATGGACGGCGGAGGCCTGGTCTGCCGAAGAGGGGGCAGCGATCGAGAAGGCCGTCAAAGAAGCTGCCATGGCTGCCGCAACGTTCTCTGAAACCAGAGACAAACAGGCCGTATTGAAGCTGTATACCAAAGACTATGTCGGCATTCAGGATGGCGAGACGGAGACGCGGGACGCAATCGAGAAATGGCTGTCGGACTATGAATCTGAACTCGACAAGGGCAGCACGTTGCGCTTTATCGGCGCCGTGTCGAACCTGCACGTTCGGATGACCGGCCCAACGGCTTGGGCGACCTACGACTATGTGTTTCAAGCGATCAGGAAAGGCGAACTCGAAGCGCAGGATTCTGGGCAATGCACCGCACTCCTGCGCAAGGAGGGTTCCGTCTGGTTGGTCTTCCACGAGCATTGCTCGAAAACCAGGCGTCCGTAACGACTTCGCCTGGAGCGCTCTGGATTTGCAAGAGAGTGAGAAACCCGCCTGCTTCTTCTCGCGTGCGCACGTTCGTCTATTTCAGTAAGTGATCGACAATCAGCGCGCAAGTTCAGTCGGCTCGATGACCCCTTCGCGCGTGAGTAGCAGCTGGCCGTGTGCAAAGAAATGCGTCGTGGGGGTAGGTCTCGAAGGCCATAGGCGACAATCCCACGCATAAAGTCAAAAGTCCGAAAGTCTGAACGCCTTCGCCTTGAAGACATTCGACTTTCGGACTTTCTGACTGAGGGTTAACCCAGCTTCGCGAGGGCGTCGAGAATTTCTTTGTCTTCCCGCGCGACCTTGATTTCCTGCACCTTCACGTAGGCGACCTTGCCGTTCTTGTCCACAATGACGGTTGCACGCTTCGAGCAGTTCAACGGCTCGAAGTAGAGGCCGTAGGCCTTGGCCGTGGTCCGGTGCACATCCGACAGGAGCTGATGCTTGAGTTTCATGGAATCAGCCCAGGCCTTGTGCGAAAAGAAACTGTCGCAGCTGATGCCAAATAATTCCGCGTTGGCCGACTGAAACTTGGGGAAGTCGTTGGTCAAGCAGGCATTTTCGCCCTGACAGACCGGGCTCCAATCCAGCGGATAGAAACAGAGCACCACGTTCTTCTTGCCGCGGTAATCGCTGAGCTTCACGTCCTTCTGGTCCTGATCCTTTAAGTTAAAATCCGGTGCGGTATCGCCGACCTTAATTTCTGCTGCTACGTCGCTCATGACTATCCTCCTTCGCTAGGTTTTAACCGGCCCTTTTCATTCTCCACCAGATTTTGGTAACACGGGGCTTCCATGCAAGTCAATTAACCAGAAGGCCTAGAGGGCGTGCACACCTATCGGCTCATCGTTGTGTGGATGGAGCCAGTCTGGGCAGGGGGATTTACATTCTTGGAGAATCGATGGCGAATTATTTTTCAGTCATTTGCAGGGTCTCGACAAATTCAGGCTCCACGATCTGGGTGTCTTCTGATTGACCTAATGCCTTGAATTCATAGATGCCGACAGGCTGTTCTTTCCCCTTGACCTTGACGGAGGCCAGCAGGTGCAGGCTAATGTGGCCGAGCCGCCCTTTGTTGTCTCCGGATTCGATTGCTCCGGTTAACTGCTTCACCTGTGCCGCCGTGAATTCACTGACCAGGATCGGAACGCCGAATTTCCTCGTCAGCCCCGCAACGCGTGAAGCGAGGTTGACGTGATCCCCCACCGCCGCATATTTCATCCGCTTGCCGGCCGCTCCCATATTGGCAACCAAGACTTCGCCGGTATTCAGCCCGATGCCGTTCTCCAGCGGCACTTTGCCTTCCGCTTTCCATTTCTCCTGAAGTTCCGCCAGGCGTTTCCGGATGTGCAGCGCGCACTTGAGAGCGAGTTCGGCATGGTTAGGTTGATCGAGAGGAGCGCCCCAGAAGGCGTACACTTCGTCTCCCATGAAATCCACCAGGGTGCCGTTCCAGTGGAATACTACCTCCGTCATCGCACTCAGGTACTCATTCAGTTGGCTCACGACTTGGTCGGAATTGTGTTTTTCGCAAAACGAGGTGAACCCGACGACGTCGCAGAAGAGCATGGTCAACACGCGACGTTGTCGGACGTCGATCCCTGCCAGGGAGGGGTTCTGCATCAACTGATGCACGATCTGCGGGCCGACGTAAGGGGTAAACAGCCGGCGGATTTCGTCCTTCTCTTTTTCGACGGTCATGAATTGCAGCACGGTTACCGCGATAAACACGGCTCCGATCGTCACGACCGGAGCGGCCAGCTCTAACCACAGTCCGTGGGCCACGAAGAAGTATTGGGCGGCGCCTGCATATCCCAACAGCGCCAGCATGGTTGCCGCTGCCCCAGAGAGGGCGCCAATGCGGGGAAGGCCATAGCCGAGAAGAAGGCCGAAGCAGATGATTGTGGCCATGTCGAGGGGGCCGGACCAGAGGGTCTTTTCCACGAACTGCTGGTGGAGGATATTTTCGACAATCGTGGCATTTTGTTCGACGCCGGGGAGGTTGGCCGAGAAGGGGGTGGCTTTTTGATCGTAGGTTCCAAGCGCGGTCGTTCCAACCAGCACGGCTTTGCCGGAGAAGGTGCCGGCAGGGACTCTCCCATGTAGGACATCGGTAGCCGAGATATGGGAAAAGCTCCGTTCTGGTCCGCCGTAGTTCACGACTATGCGGGCTTTTTGATCTGCAGGAACGAAGATATCGCCGAGCTGGATGCCCCGGCCGAGGGCCAAGGTCATCTGTTCGCGAGGAACTCCGAGATAAATCCGCGCGATTTCAACGGCCAGCGAGGGATAGTAATCTTGGGCGTCGCCGTACCGTAAGGCGAGGTAGCCCGCACGGGTTACGCCATCGGGATCGGGAATGCTGTAGACATGGCCGAGGCTCAACGCCTCCTCGGCGAACAGGCGAAGCGGCAGAAGCAGGGCTGTCGCTTGAAACGGCGACATTGCGCGCCCGCTGCGGGATTCTTTCACCAGCATGAACTGTGCGCGCGTCACATAATCGGGGGTTTCCGGTGGCTGAGTCGGCGATGTGGGGAGCGCTTGGGTTTGTGGAACGATGAACGGAAGTGCAAGGACCACCTTCGAGGAGCGTCGGAGACTTTGCGCAAATTGGCGATCGGGATCCACCTCCGCAAGTTTTTGCTGAAGTAGCTGATCGAATCGAGGGGTCACTGCTCCGGCAGCCGTTGCTTCGGCTACTAATGAAACCACGTGCTGCAACATCCCGGGTTTTTCCGGTTCGGTGTAGAGGATATCGAGACCGATGACCCTGGGGTTGTCCTGGCTGATGGCGTCCACAAGCTTGGCCTGTGTATCCCGCGACCACGGCCAGCGGCCGATCTCCTGAATGCTCTGCTCATCGATTCCCACGATCACGACTTCCTGGCCGACAGGGCGTATCCCGCGTAGTTTGAAGCGCAAGTCGAGGGAGACTTCTTCTAGACGCGTGAACAGGACCGGAGCGAACCAAAGCACAGCAAGGACGATAGCCGTAATGATGGCTGAGAGTGTGAAGCCAAGATGGCGGATGGTTTTGGTTTTACCTAGCCAGATTAGCGGCATGAGTAAACTCTGGTGAGTGCGATATCCCTGCGCGATATGGCCGGCAGGGTACGCCGGGCCGGAGCGTTGGTCAAGCCGGTAAACCGGATGTGTCAAGCTACTTTTGAAATGTCCGGAGTGATGTTTGTGGGTTTTGGTCGTGATTGAATAAGCAGCCATTGCCGTCTCGCTGGGACACAGATTGGCTCTATGGCGAGCGTAACCCATTGAATCTTTTAGTGAATGTCTGATGCGACGGACGTGTGGCAATCAACAGCCCACTCTTTTGTGGGGATTGCGCCGCAAGGGAGGCCGTGCTACCCATAACCACGCCTGGAGTAATCACTTACATGGATTTAAGAAAATATCTCGGATGTGTTTCGTTGTTCAGAGGAGGGTTATCATCGATGCTGCGTGTTGGATTGCTGGTCTGCCTCGTGCTGAGTAGCGGTTGGATGCTAAGCGGCCATGCTATGGCGCAGCCTTCCAGCGAGATCGATGTGCAAGCCTACGATCTCAACATGTCGAAAGGGCTTATCCGGTATAACCAGGGGCGGGATCAGGAGGCCGAGGAATACTTTCGTCGTGCCCTCAAGGCGAACCCGACCGATCCTGACGCTGGATATCACCTCGGGCAAACACAGATCAAGCTGGAGAAGTATCAGGCGGCTGAGGAGAGTTTCCGCCGCCTCTTGGAGATCAACCCGTCCGAGCATCGCGCGCGTTTGGGGTTGGGCATGGCTCAGTATCACCTCGAGCACTATGCAGACGCATTGAATAGTTTAGCTGAAGCAGAAAAGACCCTGCCGACTGAACCCTTAATTTATTACTATCAGGGGTTGGCTCATAACAAGCAAGGCACGTACGAACAGGCTCCGCAGCGGTTTCTTCGTGCCCTGGCCCTAAATCCTGATCTTGGTCCGGAAGTCCACTATCAGAGTGGCGTAGCCTATTACAAACAGGGAGTGTTGGACGAAGCGAAAAGCGAGTTCCAGACAGTGATCGAGTTGGAGCCGGAATCAGAGCTGAGTCGTTCAGCCAAGGAACTCGTTCTGAGAATGAACGAGCCTGGAACGACAACGAGTCAGAAGCGTTGGGATCTCAGCTTCAATGTGAGCGCCCAGTACGATTCGAACGTTGTATTGCTGCCGATAGGAATTCAACCGCCAGGCGGCACGACCGGCATCTCCCGGAAGGACGATTTCGTGACCGCTCTTTTCACACGAGGCGAGTATCGCGTGGTTCAAACAGACACGTGGACCGTTGGCACAAGCTACAGTTTTTTCCAGAACTTTCACAGCATGCTGAGCAGCTTCGATGTCCAAAACCATACGCCGACCGTATACGTTCAACGACAGATTGGCGCGGCGTCATTGCGTCTGCAGTATGCCTTCGACTATGTCAGTGTCGGACGCGATCCGTACCTGATGGCGCACACGATTCAGCCGATTCTTACTGTGCCTGAAGGCGACGACATGTATACGGTGGTCCAGGCCAGGTATCAGAGCAAAGACTTTCAGACGGATCGGTTTGCCATTAACTCGACGCGCGACGGCAAGAATTGGCTGATCGGTGCCATGCAATATTTTCTGTTCGCCAATCACACCGGCCATGTCCGTGTCGGATATACGTTCGACGCGGATCGCACCGGCGGAGGCTCCCCTGCCGTTGCGACTCCTGGGCTGCCGACCAACGCGGACTGGGCCTATAACGGCCATCGGGCATCGCTCGGTATCAACCTGCCGGCTTTCTACACGGTCAAACCGGACCTGGCCTTCGATTACTACCGGCAGGAGTACCTCAATCCCAACTCGTTCTCGGCGAACGGCACCAC
Organism: Nitrospirota bacterium; assembly: GCA_041178465.1. Taxonomy (GTDB): domain Bacteria; phylum Nitrospirota; class Nitrospiria; order Nitrospirales; family Nitrospiraceae; genus Palsa-1315. The sequence continues at coordinate 714 of JBEGVJ010000057.1, read as the reverse complement.
GGTTCGGCGGGACAACATCTATATGTTCACCGGGACGTTGACTCGCAACCTGACAGAGAATCTCTGGGTGGCATTCCAGGGCACCTACATGAGAGATCAAGCGAACGTCGGTGTCTTCGACTATCGACGTAACCTTAATTCCCTCAGCCTGGGCGGCCAATTTTAAGGAGGTGTTCCATGATGGCGCATGCATGTGGACGTTTGATCAGCCTTATTGCGGCGGGACTTCTCGCGTGTTGTGGGGGGCAGCAGGCTCTGGCAGCTGATTCTGAAGCGGTTGGCACATTTACAACTGTGCAGGGCAAGGTGCTGATGACGCATAGCGGTGCCACGGCCGCGGTATCGGTAAAGCAGAACGATGACGTGTTCGTTCGTGCCGTCATCGAGACGCAGCCCGCATCGAGAACCAAGGCGCTGTTTATAGACGATACCCTTCTCACCGTCGGCGAGAACAGCCGGGTGGAGATTACCGAACAGATTTATGACTCAAGCCGGGATCTCCGGAGCGTCGTCGCCAAATTAGTGACCGGCAAAGTCCGGGCGTTGGTCGGACGGGTCTTCGAGGGGGCCGGTTCGAAATTTGAAATCCATACGCCCACGGCGGTTGCTGCTGCGCGCGGGACGTATTTTGTGGTGTGGGTCGACGAAGAGGAGCCGGGCAGAGTCGGCCAGAGCCAAGAGCAAGAAGGGGCGGTTGTCCGTCCAGTCTCATGG
>JBEGVJ010000056.1:0-2936 GCA_041178465.1 Nitrospirota bacterium | reverse complement strand
TGGCCAGCTTGAAAAAGGCTTTCAATCTGGCGGTGCGCGAGTGGGAATGGTGCCGAGAGAATCCCGTCTCCAAAGTGTCGATGGAGCGGGAGAACAACAAGCGGGACCGCTGGCTCAGCGTTGAAGAAGAAGCACCATTACTTCAAGGCTGTGCGCCCTGGCTCCATGACCTTGTCATGTTTGCGCTCCATACGGGCATGCGTATGGGCGAAATCTTGGAACTCACCTGGCGAGGGGTCGATTTCAATCGACGCACCGTCATGGTCGTTCGCTCCAAAAACGGAGAACGGCGAACTATTCCTGTCAACGAAACCGTCCTGTCGGTGTTGAGACAGAAGAACAAGGTGCGGTCCTTGAGGACAGATTTGGTGTTTTGTAGCCACGTCTTCACCCCGATGGAGTCTGGACACTTGCGCCGATCTTTCCGGTTGGCGCTAGGTAAGGCCAAGATCGAAGATTTTCACTTCCACGATCTCCGGCATACCTTTGCGACCAGACTTGTTCAGGCAGGGGTGGATCTCTATAAGGTTCAACGGTTGCTTGGGCACAAGTCGCCGATCATGACGCAACGCTACGCCCATCACTACCCGGAAAGTTTGCGGGATGGGGTCGAAATGTTGGATCAGGTGACGGCACAGGGCACAAATTTAGTCCAGTCGGCAGGATTACCGGCTGCGCTAGGCATGTAAAGGGAGTGTAAGTGGTTGAAGTATTTGGTGGGCCGTGTAGGGGTTGAACCTACGGCCCGCTGATTAAGAGTCAGCTGCTCTACCAACTGAGCTAACGGCCCACCGGGTATGTATCTGGCGGATATCTATGTGCGGCTACTGTCCCTTGCTTGTTTGCTGGTGCGCCTGACAGGATTTGAACCTGTGGCCCTCAGCTCCGGAGGCTGATGCTCTATCCAGCTGAGCTACAGGCGCTCCCGCAACCAAGGTTGGTGACATTAGCACAGGGTTTTATCCTCTGTCCAGCCTGCAAATTCATGTGCGAGACAGGCAAGATGGGCGGGATAAACGCGACACGAAGCTCCGGACACTTCAGCCTTCAGTCTTCAGTCTTCCTTGCTTGTTCGCTTCTCTCGCCTGTCTCGCGAGTCTTGCGGCGCAAGAACCCGTACGGCAGGAACACCTCTTCCCCTATCGATCCCGTGGCCAGGCGAAGCGCGTCCAGTGCCGCTGCTTCCTCCTGCACCAAACGGTCCTCCTCCTCTCGGAATGAGGAGGGGAGTCGCAAGATCGGGACGAAGGTTTGGACCTCGCAGGCGCCCTGGGCCAGACCGCGATTTTCTGTCGGAATGCCCATCGATCGACAGACCATGGGGCGGTGACGGTAGAGGCCGCAGCCTCCGTTTTCCTCTAACGCCGGACAGGGATGAGTGTGAAATTCTGTGACCAGCCGGTCGATCTCCTGATCGGACCACTGGTCGAGAAGATCGGTCTGGGTCAGCTGTGGAAAGGCAATTTCCATTGCGGCTGTCTGTTCGATGGCGCGCTGTTCGATGCGATGGCGGTGATCCGGCGGGAGGCCTGCGAGTCCCTGTTGGAGGGTCTGGACGTCGAGGATGGTGATGGGAAAGGGGCCGATGCAACAGCTGGTGCATCCGAGCCGGCAAGGCACTTCACTGAGCAGGACGGCGGTTGCCCGCTGGAACCAGTGGTCGGTTTTTTGATGCAGTGCAGAGATGGGTGGAGTTGGACCTGCCACGGTCGCTCATTCTTCTTTGACGGAGAGATCGACGATGAGATCGCCCTTGGGTGAGTAGAAGCCTTGATTGTCGATCTGGACGATGCCGTTGCACTGTTCTTGGTAGAACTCCAAGATCCATCCGTTGAAGTCATACCCCTCGTCGGTCATATCATTCTGGGAGAACCGGGTTGTGAGCACAAACCGCGCGCGCTCCACGTACTCGCGCACAAGTTCCGCCTCGATATCGTCGTGAGCGTTGAGGAGGTCTAAAAACTGGGCCTTTTCTTTGTCGAATACATCTTGATAGGCGCCTCGATCCCGGACGCAGAACACCTGAATCGGTTTCCGGTCGCGATCGTACCCGAGCGTCACCTGAACCCAGGCCCATTCATCCAACATGGTGTCGTCCATGTCCGGCGGAGTAATCGGCGATTGACTGCGCGACTTGAGGAATTCCAAAAGCAAGCGGAGCGGGGGAGAGTTTTCTTTCTGGCAGAATACGCGAGAATAATGGTACTGCTCTGCCGGCGCGGCATCGGCCGGTTGGGCGGACGAAGGCAGAATCGGTAGTTCTTTTGCCATGCTAACGGCTCCGGGGATGTGGCAAGACGGACTCACAAACGCTATGCAAGTTTATACTGTACGCTGGCCGGTCTTGAAACTGCAAGAGGCGGTGCGGGCGTTTTCCTACGCCTGGCCTGTGTTTTTCCGGTTGACAGCCTTCAAGCGCTTGGATAGACTCCCGCAGGTTTTCGTCTGCTTCCAGCGATATGACGGCGTACTCGTGAGTGTGCATCGAATCTGAGCGGAGTCAATGAGGGGTAGGTTCACTGCATTTCACCATCTTCGTTCTTTAAGGAGGTTACTCGTATGGCTAAATCAATGACCAAGTCGCAGATTGCCGAACACATGGCCCAGAAGACCGGCTTGACCAAGAAGGCTACGGTCCAGATGCTCGACGACTTTGCCGCCTTGGCGTACAAGGAAGCGAAAAATATATTCGTGGTGCCTGGGATCGGGAAGCTCGTATTGGCCAACCGCAAGGCCCGCATGGGACGGAACCCCCAGACCGGTGAGCCTATCAAGATCCCGGCCAAGCGCGTGGTCAAATTCCGCGTGGCCAAAGCCGCCAAGGACGCGATCCTCGGGAAGAAGTAAGCGGCTTCATTCGCGCCGCATGAAGCACGACAGGGCCGGCTCCCCGAGAGGGGCGTCGGCCCTGTACTTTTGCGGCCCTGTTACAGCGA
>JBEGVJ010000055.1:0-12251 GCA_041178465.1 Nitrospirota bacterium | reverse complement strand
ACAGTGAAACACACCCCGTCTCCCATCGTCAGCCGCATCGAGCACGTATTTGAAACCATCGTGTTCGCGAGCCGGTGGATTCAAGCCCCCCTCTACGGCGGCTTGATCGTGGCGGAGCTGCTCTATGCCTACAAATTTCTTGTTGAACTGTGGGAGATGGTCCGGCACATCAACCAGCAGGAAGAGACCATCTTCATGCTGGGGATACTGGGGCTGATCGACGTCACGATGGTGGCAAACTTGCTCACCATGGTAATCATCGGCGGCTATGCCACCTTCGTCAGCAAATTGGATCTGGAAGGCCATCCGGACCGGCCCGATTGGCTGACCCACATCGACCCAGGCACCATCAAGATCAAACTCGCCGCCTCGCTGATCGGCATCTCCAGCATCCACTTGCTGAAATCGTTCGTCAACATCGCGAATGAAGATCTCGAACAGATCAAGTGGAAGATCTTCATCCACCTGACCTTCATCGGCTCCGCCATCCTCCTCGCCTGGACAGACAAGATCATGCAGAAAGACCGCAAGCACTGAACGGGGGCGTGTCGCGTCGTTCGTTGATCGTATCTCGCACGCGACAAGCGCCGGCCGTATCTTCGCGAGCTATTGCCATGCCGGGGCGCGAGAGCCCTTCGCGTCCTGCCAATACGGCACCCAGGCCAGCGCAACAAGCTTTACGGCGACATTGCTCTTGGTCGGTTTAAGGGACACGGTTTCCAGCTTCTCGGTGAGAGGATCGGTGGACGCAAGCAGTGCGTCGGTCTCGGACTTGAACTGCGCTTCGAGGTCGGAAAGCTGCTGCTGAAGCGCCTCCCTATTCTCCTCAGCTTGCCCCACATCCTGCGATTCCTTGATCGCCCGCCCTGCTCCGCGAATCGCCGTTGTCGCCTTGCCGATCGTGGTCGCGCTGATCGTCTTGCGCCCCATGAGGGCGCCCAGAATCGTCGCGCCGACAGAAATCGCTGCCTGCAACTGGCTCGATCGAGACTCGACCTGCTGCCGCTCGACCATCTGCTGAGCCCGGCGGATGCGGTCTTGGAGCACCGTCATCTTCGGCGCATACTTCTGCCTCAGACTTTCCAATTGTGCGTCCCGTTGCTCCCGCCATGACTGTTGGAGCCTGACGCGGAAATCCCGTTCCGATTCACCGGGGCGGGACACCTCTTTCGTCCCGGGGCTTCTCGCGAGATCGATCTTCTCATTCCGAAAGAGCCAACCGGAGAAATCCTTGCCCCAGGCCTCATAACTCTTGGCCTTGCCTGCCGCGACGGGAAGACTCGAAAACTGCGCACCCTCCGCAGGGGACTGCTCCAAATCCGACAAAGCCAACGCTGCCTCTGCCGCATGGTCCCAATCCACCGGCACGGCTCCCTCTGCGATCGGAGCCAGCACTGTGACATCCTGCGTCACATCCACACCGGCCTTACTGTCGGAAAATCTGACTTGCGCCCCTCCCAGCAACATCGGCTGATAAACCAACAGGCTGCCACTCGACTGCGCACCGCGAATAGGAACGAATTGTTGCGGTACCCCGGGCGGCAACAGGGGACGAGCGCCGCCAGGCGAGAGGCCAGAGGCGCGAGGCAAGGGGGGAGCCGATGCGATCTGACCGCTTTGATCTTTTTCACTGCCCTTAGCCTCTAGCTCCTTGCCCTTCGCCTTATCCATAAGCAACTTGATTTGATTCCGAGTAAGGGGGCCGCGCAGATAGGACAGAGTCCAGCGTGACTGAAAGACCTCCGGCGCATCTTCGTGCACATTGTTCAAGAGAAAGACCCGGCTCCCCAGCCCTGCAAGCAACTGTTCCATCTGTTGCTTGTCGAATTTCTTCCCGGAGCTGGCGGCAGCCCCTTCGAGCCCTTCAAGAACCCGCGCCTTGTCACGCTCCGTTTGAAGTCGTCCGATAAACCAGGTGCCGGTGTTCGCCAGCCCCTTGTAGTCCAAATCGACCGGATTCTGCGTAGCCAGGACGACTCCCAAGCCATAGGCCCGCGCCTGCTTGAGGAGAGTCATCAGCGGCGCTTTCGACGGAGGATTCGCCACCGGCGGGAAGTAACCAAAGATCTCGTCCATGTAAAGGATGGCGCGCAGGCTGGTCGTCCCCGATTGTCCCCTGATCCAGCCAAGGGTCTGGCTCAAGAGTAAGGTCACGAAGAACATCCGCTCCGCATCGCTCAAGTGCGCGATGGAGAAAATGGCGACCCGCGGTTTACCAGACGGACTATGCAACATCTGCCCGACATCCAGCGCTTCCCCTTCGAGCCAGGCGGAAAAACCCGGCGCAGCGAGCAGATTGTTGAGCTGCATCGCCAAGGTAAATCGCTCCTTCGAGGGATAGAACGAATCGAGGTCGAGTACTCCGACTTTCGACAGGGGCGGCGCTTGAATCTGCTGGATGAGCGAGGCCAGATCGAGGTCCTGCCCCTTCCTCCAAGCCTGGTCCAGGATCGTCGCGAGCAGGATATGTTCGCGGCTCTTGATCGGATCAGCCTCTACTCCAATCAAGCCGAGCAAACTCGTCGTCGTGGTGCTTACCCGCTCGCGCAGCAGCTCGACATCGTCCAGAATTTCCTGAGCAGGCGCGGCAAACGACTTCACGATGGAAACCGGCACCCCCGCATTGCTGCCAGGCGTGTAGACGACGAACTCGGCCGCATCTTTGAGTTTCTGAATCCGCTCACCACTTTGGCCCCACTCGTCTAAACCCTTCTTCCACAATTCCGCCTGTTGGGCCGCAAAGTCATCAGGGGAAAGCCCCTTCTTGCGCGCATCGTCTTCATTGATCCAAGGCGCAAAATCTTCGCCGCGAAGCTGCGGAAACGTCAGCAGCAAATTTGCCAGATCCCCCTTGGGATCGATCACGATGGCGGGAATGCCGTCGATGGCCGCTTCCTCAAGGAGCCCGAGACAAAGGCCGGTCTTCCCGCTCCCGGTCATCCCGACGCAAACGGCATGGGTCACCAAATCTTTCGAGTCGTACAACAGCCAGCCTGGCTTCGCCTTTTTCTTCGCCATGTCATAGAGACGTCCGAGGTAGAACACCCCGAGTTTCTCAAAGTCTTGCACGGTGCCACGCTCCTTTCCGTCGCTTCGCCTGGTCTGGCAACCCAACAGGCGCCGCCATTCTAGTAAGCGGGCCTGTGGACTGCAAGGTGAGGCACCGGCCTGCCGCGAAACCCAAAAAGACGTTGCCTGTTCCATCCGACTCAGTGCAGGATGCACGCACAATGCACCCCTCGATACTGATCGCTCTCTGTTTGGCGCTGTCCATCTCCACCCTGTTCGGATGGACTTCACCAGGCTGGGCCGAATCCACGGCGCAAAGCACGCATTGGGGAGCCCTCGCCTTTCCCGACCACGATCGCACCCTGACACTGGGCTTCACCACCGACCGCTTCACGGAATTTGATGGAGCCGGCAATCGCTATAACGACATACGACAAACGGATGGTTTTAATTTTTGGTCGCTGAGCTGGACAGAGCGCCTGGAGCGATTCAAAGGCTGGAATACCAATCTCACGGTCGGCGCTGGTCCCACAGGGGACAGGTTTAGCCGGTATCTCCAGAACGACGTCGTGCACAAGTTCCGCGGCCTGACCCCTGTGCCGGTCGGCGCCACGCGCGATGCGACGGACTTCATGATCAGCGGGACGCTGACAAAATGGACGGGGCTGTTGGGGAGCGACGATGTGTTTTTCTACGGGATAGGCGGGGCGGCAGGGTCCCTCTACTATGAGCCCTATGCCCAGATCGGCCTCAGGCGGCTATCACTGCTAGAATTCGTACCCGTGGTATCCAACTACATACGTTTCTCCGCGTTGGGCCGTTATGGCCGTCCCTTCAGCGGAGCCGCATTTCACCAAGTCGCCCCCCATTCCTATCTCGGGCAGGCTTCCATCGGCATCGGCAACTATCGTCGGAAAGACTGCGACATCCCTTGGGAGCTCGAGGTCGGCCTGACCGTAGATTCAGGCTTGTTTGTGGACCATCGCGGGGATTCTCTGGAAGAACGGTTCGTGACGCTGGCACTCCACGTCTCAGCCGTGACGTTTGAGACGTGGAACGACCTCATTAACCAGAAGGACTACGGCCCAACCTTCGGCGCTCGCATGACCCTAGATCTGCTCTACCTCTACGACCGGCTCACCACTCCTTGAAAATCACAAACACACCACCGGCCATCAAGGCAAACCCCGCCAGATAGTTCCACTTCAACGGCTCCTTCAAATACCACACAGAAAAGGCGCAGAAGACGACGAGGGTAATGACCTCCTGAATGGTCTTCAACTGCGCGGCGTTGAATTCATAGTGGCCGATCCGGTTAGCCGGCACTTGAAAACAATATTCAAAGAACGCAATGCCCCAACTCGCCAGAATCACCATCCACAAGGGCGAATCCTTGTACTTCAAATGACCGTACCAGGCGAAGGTCATGAAGATGTTGGAGACAGTGAGCAATAGGATCGTATGCATGGGCTCCTTCCCTTCAAGAGCATATGGCTAATAGCTTATGGCATATGGCGCGAACACCTGTTCGTCTTATCCGAATCACGTGCTATAAGCCATACGCTATACGCTCTTAAACGACCCCCGCCTCTTTGAGCACCTGCCCCGTATACGAACGCTTCGACTTCGCTATTTCTTTCGGCGGTCCTTCCGCCACAATCTCCCCGCCTCGATCGCCGCCCTCAGGGCCGAGATCGATAATCCAGTCGGCGTTCTTGATCACGTCGAGATTGTGTTCGATCACCAGCACGGTATTCCCTGCCTCGACCAGGCGATCCAACACATCCAGCAATCGTTGCACATCGGCGAAATGCAGCCCGGTCGTCGGTTCATCCAAAATGTACATCGTGCGTCCGGTCGGGCGCTTCGACAGTTCGCGCGACAGCTTAACCCGTTGCGCCTCGCCCCCGGACAGGGTCGTGGCAGACTGACCGAGCTTCACATAATGCAACCCGACATCGTGCAGGGTATCGAGTTTCCGTTTGATGAAGGGAATATGTTCGAAGAACTGCACGGCCTCGTCCACCGTCATGTTCAACACGTCGGCAATGCTCTTGCCTTTATGGTGAATCTCCATCGTCTCGCGGTTGTACCGTTGCCCCTTGCAGACCTCGCAGGTCACATAGACATCCGGCAGAAAATGCATCTCGATCTTGATCAACCCGTCGCCCTGGCAAGCCTCGCAGCGGCCGCCCTTCACATTGAAACTGTAGCGGCCTGGCTTGTAGCCACGGACACGGGACTCAGGCAAATTAGAATAAAGATCGCGGATGAACCCGAACAGACCTGTGTAGGTCGCAGGATTCGAGCGAGGAGTCCGGCCGATCGGGGATTGGTCGATGTCGATCACTTTATCCAGCGCCTCGACACCCAACAGCTCCTTGCAGCCGTCGATCTTCGGTTTCTTGTGATAGAGCAACTGAGAAAGAGAATGGAACAGCACCTCCAGCACCAGCGTGCTCTTGCCGGATCCGGACACACCGGTCACGCAGGTGAGGAGACCGAGTGGGATCTTGGCGGTCATCCCCTTGAGATTATGTTTCTTGGCCCCCACGATGGACAACATCCCTTTGGCCTTACGTTCGCGGCGGGGGAGACTCACCATCTGCGTGCCACGGAGATACCGGCCAGTCAGCGAGTCGGGATTCTTCATGACTTCTTTCGGCGTACCCTGGGCAATGACCCGCCCTCCCTGCGTCCCAGCGCCAGGCCCCATGTCCAGCAGATGGTCCGCTGCCATCATGGTTTCTGCATCGTGCTCGACCACCACCACCGTGTTGCCCAGGTCGCGCAGGCGCAGCAAAGTCTGGAGCAAGCGCCGGTTGTCTCTCTGGTGAAGACCGATCGAAGGCTCATCGAGAATGTAGAGGACGCCGACAAGGCCGGACCCGATTTGCGTGGCGAGCCTGATCCGCTGCCCCTCTCCACCGGACAAGGTCGCCGCGGCACGATCCAAGGTTAGGTAATCGAGCCCGACGTTGACCAGGAATCCGAGTCTCTCGCGAATCTCTTTCAGGATGCGATGGGCAATCACCAATTCGCGCTCGCTGAATTTCAACGACCCGAAGAAATCGTCCGCCGCTCGCACGGAGAGATGCGTGACCTCGGCAATCGATTGTTTGCTTACCTTGACGGACAGGCTTTCAGGCCGCAGCCTCGCGCCCTTGCAGACCTCGCAGAGCTCCAGCAGCGTGAGGTCTTCATCCTCCGGACAGCCAGGCGCCATGGCATAGCCGATGCCGTCGCAGGCAGGACAGGCTCCATGAGGGCTATTGAACGAAAAGACGCGCGGCGTGATTTCCGGATAGCTGACCCCGCAGCCGATACAGGCGAGCTTCTCGCTATAGAGTGAAACCTTCCCGTTTTCCATCAGCACACCGACCAGACCACCGGCGAGCTTCAGACAGGTCTCCACCGAATCGGCCAACCGTCTCGTCAAAGCCTCGCCTGGCTTCATCACCAGACGATCGACCACGATTTCAATCGTATGTTTCTTCTGCTTATCGAGCGTGATGTCCTCATCCAAATCGATCAACTGCCCATCGACCCTGGCCCGGACGTAGCCTGCCCGTCGCATGTCGAGGAGTTCCTTGCGATACTCGCCCTTCCTGCCGCGGACGATCGGCGCCAAAAGCTGAAACTTGCTCCCCTCTGGGAGTAAGCCGATGGCATCCACCATCTGCTGCACCGTCTGCGCGGTGATTTCCTCACCGCACTGAAAGCAGGAGGGGCGACCGACCCTGGCAAAGAGAAGGCGGAGATAGTCGTAAATTTCCGTGACGGTGCCGACCGTGGAACGGGGGTTGTGGCTGGTGCTCTTTTGCTCAATGGAAATGGCGGGCGAAAGCCCTTCGATCGAATCGACGTCCGGCTTGCCCATCTGTTCGAGGAACTGCCTGGCATAGGCCGAGAGAGACTCGACATACCTCCGTTGCCCCTCGGCATAGATCGTGTCGAAGGCCAGCGACGACTTGCCGGACCCGCTCAGCCCCGTGATCACGACGAGCTGGTCGCGCGGAATCGTCACGTCGATATTTTTGAGGTTGTGCTCGCGCGCCCCTTTAATGATGATTGAGTTATGCATAAGGGACGGGATTATAACATGCAGACTGACTCGCCTTGACAAACTTGGAAGGCCGATGCTACCAACCTCTCATGGTACAGGCGCAGACACCACCCGTTCGGAAGGAAACTGACTCCCCGGCTGCCCCGCTCGCCGTCTCGACCTGGTCTGGCCAGGCCCGCGAACAGGCGGTCCAGCGGATGTTTACCGCGATCGCCCGTGTCTATGACCTCAACAACACGCTTCTGAGTTTCGGGCTGCACCACCGCTGGAAGAAAATCACCGCCTCCTATGTCCCCGTCACGACGGGAGGCAGAGCACTCGATGTGGGAGCCGGCACAGCCGATCTCGCCCTCTTGATCGAGCCGCGCATGGGTACTAACGGTCGCGTCATTGCCTCAGACCTGAACCATGCCATGCTCGTCGAGGGGCTAAAAAAAGTTACGAGGCGGGGCCTGGGACAGAGGATTACCTGTCTCGAAGCCAATGCCGAACATCTGGGATTTCCCGACGCGACCTTCCATGCCGTCACCACGGGGTTTTGCATGAGAAACGTCGGCAATCTCAAACAGGCCGTCACCGAAATTCACCGGATCTTACAGCCAGGCGGGCGGTTTGTCTGTCTGGAGTTTTCCCGGCCGGTCTTCGGATGGCTGCGGGCTCTGTACGATTGGTACTCGTTCCGACTCCTTCCCTGGATCGGGACGAAAGTGGCCCATGACACGACCGGCGTCTACGAATATCTCCCTGCTTCCATCAGGAACTTCCCGGACCAGGAACGGCTGAAACAGATACTCCTCGATGCAGGCTTCAGCCAGGTCACCTATCGCAACCTGACCGGCGGGATCGTGGCGATACATGTGGCAACCAAATAGCGAAGAGCCTATGGCTTATGGCATATAGCACAAGACAACTGTCTCGACTCTTTTCTCGGCTATAAGCCATACGCTATTAGCCATTAGCTCCGACTATGAACTCGATTCTTTATATTTTTCTGCCCTGCAAAAAGGTCTACCCCATCGGCGTGACTTATCTGGCCGATTTCATCCATCGGCGTAAGCCGGAAGTACGGCAGCGCATTCTCGACCTGTCTCTCTTTCCCGAAGCCCAACGGAGCGCCGCGGTCCGCGATGCTGCAACCGAGTTCAAGCCGGACCTCGTCTGTTTCTCTTGGCGCGACATTCAGATCTTCTCCCCCCATGAAGGGGACTCCTCGCTGGAGCATGCGTTTAACTTCTACTTTGCGAGCAACCCCCTTAAACGGATCACCGCCTCCTTTGCGGGGCTGCAACAGCTTTACCGCTATTACAGTCACATCCGGGCGGCGCTCTCCTACCCCTGGTTGATCGCGAAGGAGTTTCCGAGGGCACAGATCATGATTGGCGGCGGAGCCTTTACTGCCTTTGCCGATCAGCTCATCCAGAAACTTCCGGAAGGCACCATCGGCATTCTTGGCGAAGGCGAAGACGCGATTCTCAAAGTGGTTGAAGGCCAGTCGCTGGAGAACGAGCGCTACATCCTCCGGGAAGGGAAGACCGTTCGAAAGGGCCAACAGGGAGCGCCGGCCCTTCTCGATACGCTTACCGTGGATCTGCCCTACCTGACCTCGATCTTCCCCCAATATAAGGAATATCTGGGGGAGTCTATCGGGGTCCAGTCGAAGCGTGGCTGCCCCTATGACTGCGCCTTCTGCCTCTATCCTTATATTGAGGGCAAGCGAGTCCGCTATCGGCCCCCCTCCATGGTCGTTCAGGATATCTCCCAGCATTACCATCAATGGGGCGCCAGGCGTTTCTGGTTCACAGATGCTCAATTCATTACAGGCAAAGAAGCCTATCCCCAATGCACGGAGATCCTGGAGCGAATTCTCGCCGAGAAGCTGGAGATCGAGTGGTCCGGCTATATCAGGACATCGCTCATCACGCCGGAGCTGGCAAAACTCATGGTCCGGTCCGGCGTCGGCGACCTCGAAGTCGCCATTACCTCCGGTTCCCAAGAGGTGCTGAACGATCTGCACATGGGGTTCAAGCTGGAGCGGCTCTACGATGGCTGTCGCTACCTGGCAGAGGCGGGGTTCAAGGGGAAGGTCATCCTCAACTATTCGCTGAACAGTCCCAAAGAAACTGAGGAGTCACTGCTCCAAAGCGTGGAGTCCTACAAAAAGGTCGCCGCGATCCTGGGTGAAGAGCGAGTCTTCCCCCTCATGTTCTTTTTAGGCATTCAGCCGAATACCGATCTGGAGCAACGGCTGTTGGAAGAGGGCTACCTCTCGGCTGGCTATAACCCTCTCATGTTGACCCCGACAAGTATCAGAAAGCTCCTCTACAACCCGGCGCCGCTCAACTCCTTCATCGCCAAGGCCTGCCTCAGGGCCTGGGAACGGAAAGATGGCAGCAAAGACCCTCGGAAATGGACTGGCTCCCTGTCCCAAACCCAAAAAGAGTCAGGCCCCTATGCGGACAAGAGCTTGATCCGGGGGATCGAAGGGAATTCAGGACGCGATGCCCTCCTGTCCCTGGAAGAGATCCTCCGTTCCCGACAATCACTGCGTTCCGCAAAGGGTTCTGGCAACAAATCCGTTGTCACACCGGGGAGCTAAATCCCTTCCGCCCGCCCCGTCCGATACCTTGCATTCCATTTTAGGCCGATGTTATCATCCCTGTTCCTTGAGACTGAGGAAGCACGTCAACCATTTGTAAGCTTTGACAATTACTCTCGTTCGCCCTGGCCTGGAGGGCATCCGGAGGAGACTTTTCAATGTATAAGACGATCTACGTGCCGGTTGATAACTCCGACCATTCCAACACCGCCGTCGACATCGGGGTTCACTTCGCCAAAGCCTTCGGCTCCAAGATCGTGGGCAGCCACGTCTACGCAGCCAAGATGCATGACAAGCGCTTCAAACAGATGGAAGCTGGCTTGCCCGAAGAGTACCACGATGAAAAAGAGCTCGACCGCCAGCGCCAGATCCACGATTCGCTGATTACCCGTGGCCTCCAGATCATCACCGATTCCTACCTCGATTACGTCGATAAAAAATGCGCGGAAAACAACCTGCCGATCGAGCGTCGCTCCCTTGAGGGCCGGAACTGGAAGGTGCTGGCCGAAGACATCAATACCAATGCCTACGACCTCGTCATCATGGGCGCCCTGGGCGTCGGCGCAGTGAAGGACAGCGTGATCGGCAGCAACACCGAGCGCGTGCTTCGTCGCGTGCGGAATTCTGACATGCTGATCGTCAAGCAGACCCAGCCCATGACCAGCGGCAGAATCGTGGTCGCGGTGGACGGCAGCCCCTATTCTTTCGGCGGGCTCATGACCGGCCTGGCGCTGGGGAAGGCCTTCAACATGCCGGTCGAAGCCATTTCCGCCTTCGACCCCTATTTCCACTATGCCGCCTTCCATAGCATCTCGGGTGTCCTCAACGAGGAAGCCGGCAAGGTGTTCCGGTTCAAGGAACAGGAAAAACTCCACGAGGAAATCATCGACAGCGGTCTTGCGAAGATTTACCAGTCGCACCTCGACATCTGCCGCGAGATTGCGCAGGCTGAGCAAACCGACGTCAAGACCACACTCCTGGACGGCAAGGCCTTCGAAAAGATCATTCAATATGTCCGCAAGGACATCCCCGCCTTGCTCATCGTCGGACGGATCGGCGTGCACAGCGACGAGGATATGGACATCGGCAGCAACACGGAAAACCTGTTGCGGGCCGCACCCTGCAATATCCTGGTCTCGAACCGAAAATATGTGCCTCCGATCGATACGCTGGCTGAATACACCATCGCCTGGACGGAAGAAGCCCTCCGCCGAATGGAAAAGATCCCGATCTTCGCCAGAGGTGTCGCCAAGACGGCCATTCACCGTTATGCCATCGAAAAGGGCCATACCATCATCAGCAACACGGTCGTCGATACGGCCATCGGCCACATCCTGCCCAAGGGCGCGATGGACGCCATGCGCGCGCTGGGTGGCAGCCTGGAAGCAGCCGGCATCGACCGCGACAAGATGCAGGCTGACGAATCCGTAGCCAAGGATCTGATGGGCTCGACGCTCAGCGGCATGATGACCGAGATCGTGGAAGAAAAGCCGAAGGTCAGTGAAGCGACTCAAGGCTACCTGGACCGGATGAACCAGAACTACTTCGTCTGCGATGGTTGCGGCTACATCGGCAAGGGCGAGACACCCGTGAAGTGCCCGGTCTGCGCCGCGGACGGCGACCGCTTCAAACTCGTCGATAAGACCATCTTCGAATCAGCCGCGAACGCCGAAGGCGCCCTCGAAACGGACCTGACCTACGATGACGTCCCCATGCAATGGACGAAGGATGCCAAAGAAGGAATCCGCGCGGTCCCTGCAGGATTCCAACGCCGGCGCGCCAAAGCCAAAATCGAAAAAACCGCTCGTAAGCTCGGCATGACCACAATCACGCTGGAATACGCAGCCCCCATGATTCAGGAAGCGGCCTCTGAAGACTACACCCCCATCTTCGCGAACAAGGGAACCGGCGCCTCGACCGAAGCCCAAGCCACCGTGGCCGCTGCCACGAACGGCTCGACTGACTCCCACGAGAACGGTCATGCAAACGGAAACGGCCAGGCAGCAGAAGCGGCCCCCGCCTCACCCTACACCTGGTCGCCCGATGCCCAAGCCAGGCTCGAACGGGCACCGGAAGGGTTCATGCGCGAATGCACCCGCGCCCTGATCGAAAAACATGCGGAGAAGATCGGCGTCACGACCATTACAGCCGAAGTGGCCAATGAGGGCATCGAACAGGCCAAGGACTACATGGCGGATGCCATGAAGACCGGCAACCTGAAGGACATGATCGCCAACCTGACCGGCGCGCCAAAGTCAGGAGCCGGCCGCTAATGGGACGGTCGCTCCCGGTCCTGAACTTTCCGGCTCTGTCAGGAACGCTCGGCTCCATCCAGCAGCAAGTCACCCAGTTCTTTACACCGGCTGCCACAACTCCTGCGCCGCACGACGGCCGGACGGTCGATGACTTCAAGCCCTATCTGCTCGCGCTGAACCTCACGAAACGCTGCAATCTCAAGTGCGACCATTGCTATCTCGACGCGACGACGAAGTCCGCCGGCGGGGACGACGAACTCTCGACCGAAGAATGCTTCAAACTCATCGATCAGATCGCCGAGGTCAACAAGGGCTGCCTCATCGT
>JBEGVJ010000054.1:0-5446 GCA_041178465.1 Nitrospirota bacterium | reverse complement strand
CCTGGAAAGGCCACATCCGGTACATAATCCTCGACGATTTCGTAGCCCTCTGCAAAGAGCGATGTCAGATCAGCCACGCTGAACGGGTAGGGCGGCCCCTCTTCGCCTGGATCAAGCGCCGGATCGATGAACCACACTCCGATCAGCAAGCCTCCGCGCCGCAGCGTGAGGTCGATGCCTCGCCGGTAGTCGGCACGCAGCGTCGGAGGCAGCGCGCTCATGCAGGTGTGCTCCAGCACCACATCATAGGCGCCGCGCATCTCCGCAGGCGGATCAAATAAACTTCCCGTCACGAAGCGCTCCGCCAGCTGGGGATACAACGCGCGCGCCTCTGCGATCCCCGTCGGCGCAATATCGAGCCCCGTCGCATCCAGCCCGTGCGCCACCGCCAGCGCCACCTCATGCCCGCGCCCGCAGCCAGGCACCAGCGCGCGTCCGCGCACTGGATGACGTTCCAGATACTGCTTCATCGCCGGCGTAGGGGCGCCCTTATCCCAGAACACCTCGCCTTTTTGATACATCTCATCCCAGTTCATGCGCTTCATGTAACGGAGTGGTCAGCGCGAAGTCAATCGCGAAGGACAAGCGCCTCTTCATGGAGTGCCCAGTGCTCATCATCCGAAGTCTTATTGGAAGAGAGGATTGGAAAGTAAGAATTGCCGCAACGCTGGGATTGGAATCGACGATGCGGATACGGTGTGAGGTGGAGGTGAGGAAAGAGCCGCACCGCCGCGCGCCGCGAAATGGTTCCCGACATCTTTCTGCTCCACGTGAGTGGCAAAAACAATCCTTTGCCTGAGTTCTGGGAATCGCTAGAATGCGAGTCAACATGACGAGTCCTATTGCGACATGACCTCTTCCTCATCAGCTCCCTCTCCCTTCAATCTCCCCGTTTGGGTTGAACGGTTGGTGCGAGATCAGAAGACTCCTTTGGTGTCTGCACATGACCGCATGGGGCTGGTGATCCAGTTAGCCTTGTCGAATGTGGAGCAGGGTATTGGGGGACCGTTTGGCGCTGCCGTATTTGAAGCGCAAACTGGCACGCTCGTTTCTGTCGGAGTCAACCTTGTCACAGTGACGAATTGCTCCCATGCCCATGCAGAAATGGTGGCGCTGGCCAATGCCCAACAACAGGTCCGGAACTTCGATCTCGGTGCTCCCGGCATGCCGCCTCATGAGCTGGTGACCAGTTGTGAGCCCTGTGCCATGTGTTTCGGCGCGATTCCCTTGTCCGGGGTTCAAAGCCTGGTCTGTGGAGCACGGTCCGAAGATGCCGAGGCGTTTGGATTCGACGAAGGGGCCAAGCCGAAGAATTGGGCGACTGCTTTGCAGGAACGAGGGATCGATCTGACCCGGGATGTGTGCCGAGGAGAGGCGGTTGGGGTGTTTCAAGAATATCAGAAGCGCGGGGGCCTCATCTACAATCCTCGACGTGGAAGGTGAGAGGATGAGGAACCCAGAGATTCTACCTTTTCAGGTCGGCATGGTCCATGTCTTGGACGTGCCATGAACGACGACTGCTGAATTGTGGATGCCTTGTGTGAGGGAGAGGCTGGAGAGGAGAGCGAATGGCGTATAGCTGATGGCAAGTGCGCGCGGGGATCGGCGGGTCTGTCTGGTCTTTTTCGTTCGTCGCACTACACACACGAGCCAGACCGAAGAATCCAGATGAACCAGCACTCCGCCACGCGCCGAGAAATGTTGGATTGCAAGACCTGACCTCGATTCTTGATTCTTAATTTGACCCCCTTTTGAGGTGTCCGTCAAACCCTGGCTAGATCAGGGCGACCCTTTTTTGTGACTTTTCAGTGTGTGATAGGAATCTGCCGGGCTGCCACGATCTGCGAAATGTCTTCTGCTGCCGTTCCCTTTTTATTCCCTGAAAAATGGTTCCAGCCTGCGGATATAATCGCGATCAAGTTCCAATGGTTTGCGTGGTGCATCAAGTAACTGTCCCAACTGATCTAGGCGATGTCTTGTTTCCAGTAGTCGTTGATTGCGAGTCTCCTGAGGGAAGTTTGCCGCGTGAGCAATTTCGGATTGATCTAGACCACCGTTGGCCAAGTAGGCTGCGCACAGGAGGTATAGCTCACGTTGAAGGTGCACCATCATTGGTCGATATTCTTGCCTGCTTTTATATTTGGTCCATCTAAGTGAAAGCACAAGGAGAATGGCTGTGCCTGCAATGATAATAGCGAAGTGAAGCCAATAATCAGTGGCAAGTCTTTTCTCTGCTGAAATAGCTGTTAAAACTGTGCCGATTGCCCCGAAGAGAAATCCGAAGACTAGCCAAAATGTTCCCACGAGAGCTTCAACGCGCTGCACGATTTGATTGCGTACGAGAAATGGGTTCTGACCAAAAAATGCTTGAGTCGCTTGTTTAGCAAAGGCAGGTGCTAAATAGGACATTACCAGTATGATGGACCCTAAAAATCCTAAGCAGGCGCCCAGGACGGTTAGGTCAAATCCTATCATCGGTCAATTTCCATGGATCGACAGCTATCGGAGGTATTCTGATTAAGAAGTCGTGGCATTCTGCTTTTTCGAGCAGGTTCGGTCCATCTCAATATATGCGCGTCCAACGAGCTGTTTCCTCCCCTCTCTCCTCCCGTGTTGGAAGGGGTGGCCAGGTGCTTTCCAGTCTGCGCGCATTGACCGAGCACCGCCCATGTTCCGTTAATACAATAGGTTCTTGTGTGCGCGGTCAGCGAGCATAGGAAAGTACCTGGTTGCCCCTGCTTTTCCCTTTTTCCCTCCCGCTCTGATCGGCTTCATGCCGACGCCAATGCGTCTTTCACGCGCCGAACCTTGATCTTTCCAACCTGTTTCTCCGCCTGAGCCAGATCGTAGGATGCCTGCATCCGCAGCCATGTTTCCGCGCCGCCGCCAAATGCTTTTTCCAGACGGATCGCCATTTCGGCGGAAATCCCGGCCTTGCCGCTGACCAGGTTATTCATCGCCTGCCGCGTGACACCCAGCGCCTTTGCCCCTTCTGCGATGGAGAGCCCGAGCGGATCGAGGCAATCATGCCGCACCGACAATCCTGGATGGGGAGGATTCTTCATGCGCATCGTTGGACTCCTTAATGGTAGTCAATCAAATCCACATCGAAGGCGCCGCCGTTCTCGAATCGGAAGATGATCCGCCAGTTACCGGACAGGGTCACGGACCAGAAGCCTGACAGCTCTCCCTTTAAGGGGTGGAGCCGATAGCCTGGCAGCCCCATGTCTTGTACGGCCATCGCTTCATTTAGCCGCGCCAGGATGCGGGCAATCTTGTCGATCTGTGATGCCGGTAATTTTCGCCGGTCATCGTCCTCAAAGAATCTTGCAAGCCCCTTGTGCTTGAAGCTTTCGATCACGCTGTCATCCTGCGCGACTCCTGCGAATCTGTCAAGTGTGCCTTTACAATGAGCGAGGGCGTGGCCAAGGTTGTCCTCAACTGCGCACGTCCAACGAACTCTGGTTCATCTGGTCTGTTTGGTTGATCTGGTTGTTTGGTTGTTTGAACCGGAGAAATCAAAGGAACTGAATAAACCAGCTCGCGCGTTGCGCGAGCAAAGAGGGCACCTGGACGCGCCCTCCCTCTCTTGCTTCTGAATCTCTGCCCCCCGTACAATATCCTCCTAACCCCTTCGCTTTTTGAATGATTCGGGTCGTTTCGCAGCTGGGCGAAAAAAGGACCAGATCTCTATGCGCATTGAGTATTCGAAGGGCGAGCGGGCCTCCAAAGAGCTGATTCTGCTCCAGCGGCAAGCGTCTGAAGCCGCCAGCGGCCGGAAGATGAAGGTCATGCTGATCTTCCCGCCTGACTGGTTCCCCTCCGAACCCTATTTGAGCCTTCCCTCCCTCACCGCCGTCCTCCGTCAGGCGGGCCATACCGTCATCCAAAAAGATATCAACCTCGAAATGTGGGACTGGTACTTCAGCGAGGACTTCTTGAAGAAGGTCCTGCGCCGGGTACCGCAGCAGCTCGACCGGCTTCGCAAGCTCTCCAAGAAGCGCGACCTGAGTGACGCCGAGATGGATTTGCAGCTCTCCCTTTGCGATTTGAGCCGTCAGCGGATCGACGAATTGATCAAAAAGGCAGAGAAGGCCAAGGCGATCATCAGAGGGGAAGTCTTCTACGAAATCGATCAGTTGGAGTGGGCGGTGAATGTATTCCGTGAGGTTGCATCCGTCATCTCGATGGTCTATGCCCCGGCGCGGGTCTGCATGCCGCCGATGGAGACGGACCTGTCCTATAAGGTCTTCGTGTCGTCCGAAGTGATGGACGCGGTGAATGATACGCAGGTCAATATCTATCGCGATGTGTTCGAGCAGCTGGTGAAGCCGGCCATCGAAGAAGCGCAGCCGGACGTGATCGGCATCTCGATCGTCTTGCAGCAGCAGATGTTCTCCTCTATGACCTTCTGCGCCCTGATCAAGCAGCACTTCCCCCATATCCATGTGACGATCGGCGGGAACACGGTCACGCGCCTGCGCGATGTGCTGCCCCAGTCGCCTCTGTTCCAATATTTCGATAGCGCCGTGGTCTATGAAGGGGAGACGGCCTTCGTGCAGCTGGTGTCGGCGGTGGGGGCCAAGCGGAGCCTCGCGGACGTGCCCAACACCATCTATAAGGACGAGACCGGTGTCCATACTTCGGCCACGAGCTATGCGGAAGACATGCATGCGCTTCCGCCGCCTGACTTCGACGGGCTGCCGTTGGATAAATACTTTGTGCCGACGAAGATCCTGCCCTATCTGGCGACGAGAGGCTGTTACTGGGGCCGCTGCGAGTTCTGCGACCATGGCGAGGGCTATACGGCAGGCTACAGGACGAAGAAGATCCAGGACATTCTGGGGGAGATCCAGCATCTGCGCGACAAGTACGGGGCGAAGCATTTCCACTTCACCGACGAGTCCTATCCGCCGGCGCTCTTCCGCAAGCTGGCGCGCGGCTTGATCGACACCAAGATGGACATCGTCTGGACGACACACATGAGGTTTGAAAAAAGCTTGCTCGAAGAGCAAGTCTGGCGCGACGCGCGCGAATCGGGCTGCAAGTATCTCCACTTTGGTTATGAGTCGGGGAACGAGCGGGTGTTGAAGCTGATGGACAAGGCGACCACGACGGAGATCATGACGAAGCACTTGCAGCTCACAGCTAACGCCGGCATCTGGAACCACTGTATGGGCTTCTTTGGCTTTCCCGGCGAAACGAAGGAAGAGGCCTGGTCTTCGGTGGAGTTTCTGGAGCAGAACAAAGACCATGTCCATTCGCTGGGCTTCGGCACCTTCGACCTGGGCCGCCACAACCCTGTGGCGAAGAACCCTGAGAAGTGGGGCGTGACCGCCTATAAGAACCCCGAATGGGACCTGGCCCTCGACTATTACTACACGGTGAAGAACGGGATGAGCATCGAAGAGGCGGAGCGGGTCTTCGAGCAATTCGAGCGGAACCA
>JBEGVJ010000053.1:0-2590 GCA_041178465.1 Nitrospirota bacterium | reverse complement strand
TGATCCCATCCAGACTGCTCGTCGTCAGTGCGTACCGGGAGGCTTCTCGGAGAAAGAGATCCACGTCTTTCAGCAGGTGGCGTGTGGAAAAATTCGGATGCTGGTAGTCCCGCGTCAGCAGGCGCGGCAGCTTTTTCTCGAACGCCGGCGCAAACAACGCGCTCTCCCGCAAGATGGCCATGAAGGTGTCTACAGAAACGCCTGCCCGTTGCACCAGGCCAAGGCTCAGGGCGAAGGCCGATATTTCCGCTGCAATCAATTGATTGAGCGCGAGCTTCAGGGAGGCGGCTTTTCCGACTGGACCGATCAGACGAGGTTCCCGGCTTAGCGAACGGAACAGCGGATCCCATCGGGCACACTGTTCCTCGGTCCCGCCAACCATTACCAAGAGTGTTCCGGCTTTCGCTTCGGCAAGGCTTCCCAGCACCGGCGCCTCGCAATAGGATCCGCCGGCTCGTTCGATCTCGGCCTGCAGAGCCAGGCTCTCTTCCTGAGCGATGGTTCCCATCTGGATCACGGTTTTGCCGCGCAGGGCCGCCAGCGAGGCTGGTGTCAGAAGGACGGCACGGATCGCCGCCGCATCGGCCAGCATGAGGATGACGCAATCGGCTTGGGCTATGGCTTGTTCCGGTTGCGTGACGACGGTGATGCCGCAGGCCTGGAGGGGCAGCGCCTTGGCGGTGGTTCGGTTATAGGCCGTGATGCGGTGGCCGACCGACTGGAGCCGTTCAGCGATGGCTCGGCCCAACAAACCGGTTCCCAGCAGGGCGATGGTCATGGCGCAGCTCGCGTTCTCTCCGGTTGCGAACGGGCCTGTTCGGCATGGGTCTGGAGCCTGGCCCGCAGGTCCTTGTTTGCCGTGGCAGCCACGGAGATGACGCCGCGAAATTTCGGCATGGGCTGATTGAAGACGAAGGGTGCCCCGGCCCCGTCGCTGACCGTGCCGCCACTTTCCTCAATGAGCAGGACCCCGGCAGCCACATCCCATTCATGCTCCGGGTCGATGGTCAGGGCGGCCTGGACGCGGCCCGTTGCGACTTGGGCGAGCGCAAGGGCGACGGAGTGCATGGGGCGGCAGAGGGCGGTTTCGGCGAGCATGGCCCATCGGTCGCTCAGAAATTCTCTGGCACCGACCATGATGACGGGATCGAAGTCATGACAGGGCTGGAGGGTGACGCGTGAGCCGTTCAAGAACAGCCCTCCGCCGCGCACCGCGGTGTAGAGTTCGCCGGTCGAGGGATTGAGGATCGCGGCGACGACCGGTGCGCCTCGTTCAATCAAGGCGGCAGAGATGCAGAACTCCGGCAGGCGATTGACCAGCGCCTTGGTGCCGTCGATGGGGTCCACAATCCAGACACGTTCGTTATCGAGTCGAACCAGATCGTCGGGGGACTCCTCCGAGAGCCAGCCATCCAATGGAAACTCCCGGCGTTGCATCTCTTGCAGGATGCGGTTGACCTCGAAGTCCACGGTGGTGACCGGCGACCGGTCCGGCTTCGTTTGCACCTCGAATCCATCCCGGACCAATTCACGCACCCTCGCGCCGGCCTTCTGGACCGCTTCGACCAGCCGTGCTAATTCTTGTTCCATGTTGCGCGCCAAGAAACGGTGATTGTGAGGCTGCGAATAAACGTTACTCCTGCACTTCGACGCGATCGACGAAGTAGGCGGTTTCTCCGAAGCAGGTCGTCGGCAGATACCGGTACTCCTTATAGTGCAGCACCAGCCGTTTCCCCATCACCTGCGAAAGCTGTGCGGCGACCGTCTTGTCCCACACGCTGAATTCCCACAGGACCGGCGCGACGCCCGGCACCGTGGTCATAGCCAGCTCCCCTTCGTAGGTCTTGCAGATCCAGCCCTTGTGGGAAAACTTCTGAATGTAGCCGGCGCGGTTGCCGTCGGAGTAGCTGTAGTTAAAGGCAATGATGAGATAGGCCGCGCCGATGAAGACCATCACCAGGAGAAACAGCTTTGGGCGCCAGAGCCGCATCATTCGATAGATGCTTTCTGGTTATGGGCGAAGATCCGCAAAGAGCCAGGGCGCCTCGGCCTTCCGGCGTGTTTCATAGGCCGCGATGGCTGCCTCGTGCTGCAAGGTCAACCCAATAGCGTCGAGGCCCCGGTAGAGACAGTCTTTCCGGAAGGGGTCGATCTCGAAACGATAGCTGGTTCCGGCCGGGGTGGTGACGGTCTGGTTTCCGAGATCCACGGTCAGTTGATACCCGGGCGTCGCCAGGGCGTCCTGCATCACCGCCAGGACCTCGTCGGCCTTCAACACCACGGGCAGAATGCCGTTTTGAAAGCAGTTGTTGTAGAAGATGTCGGCAAAGCTTGACGCGATGACGCAACGGAATCCCTGGTCGAGGAGCGCCCAGGGGGCATGTTCACGCGACGATCCGCACCCGAAGTTATCGCGCGTCAGGAGAATCGTTGCGCCCTGGAAGCGCGGTTGATTCAGAAAGAACGAGGGATCCTGCGACCCGTCCTTCTGCTTGCGCCAATCGTAGAACAATCCTTCGCGGAGCCCGGTCCGCTTGATCGTCTTCAGAAATTGCTTCGGGATGATTTGATCGGTATCGACATTGACGCG
>JBEGVJ010000052.1:0-15783 GCA_041178465.1 Nitrospirota bacterium | reverse complement strand
CGATCCGGCAACCACTTCACCATCCAGGCACGCAACCTCGCATCGCCCCCCACGAGATAACGAGTGTGGGGATGAGGCGCCGTCAACGCATGGTACACCGCTCGAACCACCCTGTCAGGTGAGATTGCCCGTGCCGCCGATTGAGCAACGGCTTCACGAATTCGCATGGCCATCTCACCATACAGTGCCTTCTCCTCTGCACTGGACGAAGCTTCAAGATCCTCCGCTCTCTTGCCTGACTTCTCCCATATGGGTGTGGCAATCGCCCCCGGTTCAATAATCGAAACCTGTATGCCCCAGGGTTGCAATTCCATTCGCAACGCATCCGTCAGTGCCTCCAGCGCATACTTCGATGCAGAATAGGGCCCCAAGAGTGGAATCGTACTTCGCCCGGCAATCGATCCCATATTCACAATACGACCGCGGCCGCGACGCAATAACGGCAGAAACGCCTGCGTGACGGCGATCTGTCCGATTACATTGACCTCCAGTTGTTTCCGGAGTTGTGCCAAGGGAATCACTTCGAGAGGACTAGCGATGGCGATCCCGGCATTATTAACGAGCCCTCCAAGCCCCGCGTTACCCACAACCCGTTGCACCACCTCGACGGATCGCGCAATCGACAGCTCATCGGTAACGTCGAGCGTGATGGGAATGAGTGACGAGCCACCCTTCGAGGCAAGCGCCTCCCCTGCCTGAGGGTCACGCACGCCGGCGAACACCCTCATTCCGCGACGAGCATAATCCAATGCGCAGGCCGCACCGATGCCTGTCGACGCACCGGTCACAACAACGGTCATGGACGACGAGCGATCAGGCATAGGCAAGAGTATCACGACGGTGCAGCAGGGCGCAGCCGCCCGGAACCTCATTAGAACTCAAGCTCCACCCCATGATCAGCGGAGTGATTTTCCCCCCAGAGACTGCCAGGCAAACGCGACATGCTGAATGCTGGCGGCATCCAATCTGATTCCATCTCAATCAAAAGAGATTCAATCTTAGAACCAGCAATCATCGACATGGCACCCTTCTCGTGCCCCACACATTCATTTTGTCAAGAAAGATCAGACAGTTAGAGCAAGCCGCTCCCCATGCTCCCACACATAAGCTATCTGGCATATCGCTTGCTCACCAGAAGAGAGTCATCGCAAAAACTTGTACGGCAGGGCGTACAAGCAAGGGGGAAATCGAAATGGATTTTGCCATTACATTAATCCTCTCCAATAGCTTCATGGCAATCGTCATTTACTTTGTCGTGAACTGGATTTGGAGAGACTAAGACCAGCTCGCAACACAATGAGAGCCCTCACGGGAATATAGCCGTGAGACAAGGAACACTGAGCGTCATGACACAATTCTCAACAATGGCGAGACGTGAATCCGACCCATCCATCATTTGGCTGCGAACCGACAACAGCCCGATGATCCCTCAGGTGTTGAGTCCGCTCACCCAGAGCACAGCGGTCGCTTCCACGTCGCCCCAGCGGGCCGCGCTTTCACTAACCACTGAGAGCGCGGCCCTTATTTTCCACAATGCAGGGCAAGAAAATGTTGGCTGACCGGGACCCCCTTGGCTCTATATCGTGCGTGGCGCGATGAACGAAACCAGCAATACCCGTTCAACCGATGCCGCAGTGCGGACTTATCGGACAGGGAGGTAGAGAGATGCAGGGAACCATTTTGGTAGTCGACGACAACGCCGACCTTCGAGAAGCTACCCGCTTGTCGCTTACTCGAGAAGGCTATGAGGTGTGGCTGGCCCCGGACGGCAGCAGTGCCATGCAGCTGATGAGGCAGCCGAGCCTTGCAGATACGGTGTGCACCGTCCTCTGCGACCTAGTCATGCCGAATGGCACTGGGACAGACCTCATCAGCTATCTCAGAAAAGATCACCCGGCTATCCCTATCATCGTGTACAGCGGCACCGATGACACGGTGTTTCTTCAAGGCATTCTTCAGGAAGGTGTATGCGATTGGATGCGGAAGCCCGTGTCGCGAGATGCGCTGCTGCAAAAAGTCCGGACCTCCGTCCATCTCTTCACACTCAGAAAACAGCAGGACGGGTATGCCGAGTCAACAAATGCGTCAGTCTCAACCAAGGCAAAAGTTGCCCCTTCAGAAATCGACCGTACGGGGATCTCAAATCCGTGCCTCTGAACGGAGCCTCCGTCCATATACTACTCACTGCGAATCACAAGCTGAGATCGGCTCAGCCACTACCAAGTACCGCAAGGCCTGCCTAGAGTAATGCCACGTATTCAGGAGAAATTATCGCCATCCTTTCTTATACCAATGAAGACATCTGAATCTAATTCGATCCCTCCGACTAAAAAATGATTCACCCGAGAAAGCCCCTATCATGTCTTGCATCTTCGTGTGTTCTTTCAAAATCGTGAAAACTGGTGATTTTGAGGACAATCAAGAATAATTTCCCACGGCCGGCTGCAGAAGCCGCTGGCACATCAATTGCGTTCTACCTCATCAGCAAGCCATCGGGGCGAGAACCGATACGGGAGTCTCAGCTCCACCGTCCCGGCACTGTGAAGCTCTCCTTCTATCGTGGCCTTCGTGGCGAAAGGAGCAGGTGATCAATGAAAGATGGCAGCGCACAGAGGAAAGAACACCTTCAGCACAACGGAAGATTTTTCTTTCTCAAGCCAAGGCTATTGAAGTGCACGTGGCTGAGCCAAGCGAGCTCTCTCAAAAACACAGAGTCTGCTCGATCAGAGCTAGCAGGAACAATCGCCTTGGCAACCACATTCGCGCAAATCATGAGAGCGCCAATTTCTGATGGGAACTGGGAGCACTAGTGGAATACCAGCACGAGGCAGGCGGGACGAGCGAGGCAGACCAAACAAGATGGCGACCAGTTTCGGCGAGTAAAGATCATGCCCCAAGATGCAATGTCCACTCCGTATAACCCTAAATAGATATTGCAAAAAATGTTGTGCCAGTCTAATAAAGGCTACCTGCTGCTCACACGTAGCATTGCATGTGCGCAGTATCAGTGGTTTCTCTCTCTGGACTCTCAAAGGAGCCAGCCATGAATGGCACCTCAGGCTTCCAAGAAGTGCGGTCTTCTACCTCCCAATCATCTCATATAACTTCCGCCACAAGCTCTGTGCCTCACCAAGATATCCCCCATATCCCTCACGTCGTCATGAAATTCCACGATGTCCCGTATGATGCCATGGCCCTGGTCTACGATGTAGACCGCTACTTGGACAAGGTTGCTTGGGCCAAACTCCGAGATAAGTCCCCAAACCTCCCTGCCAAACCCGAAAGACTCTTCACGGCGGTTACGCCGGAACGCATCTTCGAATTAGTCCAGGAAGTTAAAGCGCTCGCCTTGTCACGCCATCAGTACTATAAGCCGACCAATTTTTTCACGTATTTTAGAGTGCCCTGCCCCGAGGGGGTGAGTGCGAAAGCCGTCGCAAAAGCCCTCTCTGAGTGGCCTGGTGTTGAACACGCCTATGTGGCAGGTGGGCCATCTCACCCACCTACCGTGGACCCAATCAATGAGCCTCTCTGGCCCCAGTATCAGAAACATCTCTCTCCAGCCCCTCTCAACCATATCGACGCGGAGGGAGGTATCGGTGCGGAACATGCTTGGGGAATCCTGGGAGGAGATGGGGCAGGCCCTGGTCTTCAATTCATTGATGTTGAGCAAGGGTGGGACCTTACCCACAAAGCTCTTCCTAAGAACGTTGCAGGGCAACCAGCGATCCAGCTCATTTACGGTGCAAGCCACGATTATCATGCCCACGGAACTAACGTGCTCTGCACGGTGGTCGGTGCAGTCAACAGCGTCGACGGCGTGGGCATCGCACCCAATGTGCCGACAAAAATGGTGGCGTCCATCTGGAACAACAACACCATCGACCGTGAGAATGCGTATCTGGCTGCTCTCAACAGATTGAACAAAGGAGACGTGCTGCTGCTAGAGGATCAAATCGAAATCACGAACACAAACATTCCAGTCGAAGCCGAACAGGCATTGTTTGATGCTATTCGAGATTTTGGTACAGCCCGTGACATCATCGTGATCGAGCCGGCCGGCAATGGAGGGGTGGATCTTGACCAGTTCTACAATCCCCCCCCTCCCTCCACAGGTTGGGGAGACTCTGGGGCCATCATGGTCGCAGCAGCCACAGTGTTGGATAGCAGACTCGGAGGAGGGGGCCCTCCCCGTTCACGCCGGGGGGATTTCAACTATGGGATGCGTATCGACTGCTATGCCTGGGGAGAAGGGATTATCACGAGGCAAGAGGGTGCCAACACCATGTCGTTCGGTCATAGCTCGGGAGCCTCTGCCATGCTAGCGGGAATCGCGCTGGTACTCCAGGGGATCAGGAAAGCGAATACAGGCACCTCATACTCACCCGAGGAGTTACGAAGTATTCTGAGAAATTGGCGCAACGGGACGGTTTCGGCAAACTCCAAAGAGACCGCCGCCGACTGGAATCGCGACCTGATCGGCGTAATGCCCGATCTGAAAAAAATCACCGTCAACGAGAACCTCGTGCCGGACATCTTTATTCGGGATAACACGACTGACGATGGCTCGCCGCACCAGGGCAGCGCCTCATCGAGCCCGGATATCATCCTGCGCGACACCCGTTTCAATCCTTTGCCTGACCCAGACCGCGTAGCAGCACAAGCTGCTTATGGAGAAGGCATGGGAAATGAGGACAACCCGTCACTCAGTATCAGCGCGGTGCAAGGGAAAGATCATTACATTTATGTGCGTGTGCGAAACCGTGGGGGTGCAGGCGCCGAGAACGTCGCAGCGACGGTGTACTGGTCTGAGGCCGCGACGCTCTTGGATCCAAGCCTCTGGAAGCGTGTAGACCAACCGGCCAACCCACAAAGACCGTCGGTGGTCATTCCCCTGGTGCCGAACAGCAATATCCTGACAGTATCCTCTGCCATTATGTGGCCTGGCCCACAGATTCCTGTGGCGGGACACTATTGCTTTATCGCATTGGTCGACCATGTGACGGACCCAGCACCGGCTCTGGCAGATTTTCAGCAGTGGGATAATTTTCTCAAATTTATCAGAGAGAATAACAACGTCACGTGGCGAAACTTCAACGTGGTAGAGTACCGCCCAGCCGATTCTACGGCCATCCCGCTCCACTTCATTATCGCCGGCGCCTGGGACCAAGCCAGAGTTATGCGTCTTGAGGTGGCGGCAAACCTACCAGCAGAAGCCCAAATCACGCTTGAGGCACCCTTCGATGCAGAGAATATTCTCAACGGCTTTGGATCAATCGGACCAATTACAAAGGACGCCTTGAGACAGGTCTTTCGTGTTCGTCTGAGTCCCGAAGGTCTCTCCCGCGGAGAAGAAATTCAATTCCCTGAAAGGCTTCGCGCAAAGTCCCAACTTCTGATCAACCTTCCGCCACAATTCCGTCGGAATTCGTATGAGGTGTCCATCCGTCAGCTCTGTGGAAGGGTGGAAGTCGGACGAGTGAGCTGGCAGTTAAAGCCAACGTCCTGAAAACTTCGCACATGGAATAATTAGGACTATCAACCATGTTCAGGTATGTAACGCAGCTCCTTCCACGATCATGCATCCAATCGCGCAATGACGGAGTCCTAGCGCGAAGGACCGGAACAGTTTTTGCGACTCGGTGCTGAGAGAGAGAGTCCATTCACATTAAAAGGAGGAAAGAGATGAAATCATTTCTGCATATTCCCCGCTGGGGCAAAGAAGTCCTCTTTGCAAATCTGTTTGTCGCCCTGCTCAGCCTGGGAGGGTGCATAACAGTCGACTGTGCTGGCAACTGCTGTGGAAAAGGAGATGGAAGCACACCACCTGCATGTGCAACAACTCAAGTTCCTGCGGGAGGGGCCGGCAGTTGCACGAGCGGCGCCACTTGCACGGATCCTGGCGTAAAGTGTGCTCTCGGGAAGGTATGCAAGACCGTCAATGTTGGGGGAGTCTGCTCCTGCGAGTGTCTGAGGTGAGAAACCGTTCACTGTAGCTACCTGCTGGCGTGCCGATGCCAGCCCTAGCCGCTCAAGCGGCCGGGGCTGGCAAAGCGTCGATGCAGACGCATCTTTTCAGGCTCGGAAAAGCATCGAGAAGGATGCTCGCCTGACCGCTGGACCTGGGGGCAATGTGGTACTAAACGATACTTTCCTGAAGTTCTTGGCGATTTTTTCATTTCCTTCCCGTATGTGCAAAACGATATGATGCCGCCACTTAAATGAGTATCACGGGGCAAAAGGAGTGCGCTGTCATGACTTTCCACTGCTCCCTGTGGGCCACTTGGAAACCTGCCGTCTTTGCTGCCGGCAGCCTGATAGGAACGCTCTTTCTTCTGAACATTCTGCCGAACACCGTCGGCAGAGCATACGCACAAACCACGTCTCCCATCACGTCCTCAGGCTTGAGCACAACCGTTACGCAAACTGGAACCACCTATACCATTACAGGAGGAACCAGGCCGGGAGGCGGACTGAATCTATTCCACAGCTTCGGTGAGTTTGGGGTTCCTACCGACAACATCGCCAACTTCCTGAACGAAACCGCACTACCCACCTCGAACATCCTCGCCCGTGTGACCGGGGGAAACATCTCAAACATCTTCGGCACCATTCAAACCACCGGCTTCGGAAATGCCAACCTCTTTCTGATGAATCCAGCCGGGTTCTTATTCGGGCCGAACGCCACCGTGAATGTGGGGGGCATGGTGGCCTTCACCTCGGCAGACTATCTGCGGTTGAGTGAACTGGACGGCAGCAATGCGGGCATTTTCCACGCAGACCCTGGACAAGCGAGCGTGTTGACCAGTGCTCCCGTCGCGGCGTTCGGATTCTTGGGATCGAATCCGGGAGCCATCACCGTTCAGGGAAGCCAATTTACTGTATCGGAAGGACAAGGTATCTCCCTGGTCGGCGGGAACATCGATATCGCCTCCGGCACCCTTGCAGATGGAACCTTCCAGCCGGCTCGACTTACTGCCCCCGGCGGCCAGATCAATCTCGCCAGTGTGGCCTCGCCCGGTGAGGTGTCGATGTCGAACTTTATGCCCGCTCCGGGCATGACGATGGGAAGTGTCACCCTGTCACAAGGAACGACGTTGGATGTCTCTGCCGATGCAGCTGGAAGCATCAAGATTCGCGGCGGGCAGATCGTGATTGCCGACGCCACCCTCTCAGCCGATACCGGTAATGTCAACGGGGCACCGGTCGCGATCGACATTAACGCCACCGGCGATCTCTCGATCACGGACACGCGCGCGATGTCCGCCATCACCGCCACAACCAGCGGAACCGGCAATGCCGGTGCGGTACAGATCGCCGCAGCAAATGTCGAAGCCAGCACGACTAGCCAGGAGAGCTTTACGCTGATCGATACCCATACCTCAGGCGACGGCAGAGCCGGCAATGTCACCATCGCCACCCATGCAGAAAGTGCAACCGGCAATCTTCTCGTATCCGGAACAGTCACGACTGGCTTCACATTCATCGACAGCGGCACCAGAGGACCAGGAACCGGTGGAGATGTGACGCTGACTGCCAAGAATATCGACCTTAACCAGACCACGATCAGCACCGGGGACTTTGTCGCTCGTCAATTATACATAGACCCGAGCGGCTCTGCGGGTAACCTCACCATCGCAGCGGAGAGCCTCCGGGGCAGGAACTTTATCTTCTCGACCGAAGGCTGGGCGGCAATTGCCGACACACAACAGGGCGGCAATATTACGATCACCGGTCGTCAGGACACCCCAGCGACGATCAGCCTCCTGAACGGGCAAGTCAGCGCCGGCGGCGCATTGCGAGGTGGCGACATCACGTTCACCAATTTCAACAGCCTCTTTACCGACTTTACCTTCTTTGAGACTTTCACCGTGTTCGGACAGGGGGGAGGCATCACGGCCAACGGTCGCTCCATTGAGCTGACCAATGGCAGCAAATTCGTCGCAACGACATTTGGGGACGGCGATGCCGGTAACATTAGTCTGACCGCGACTGATCATGTGAGTCTCTTGGGACAGACTCCCGACAACCCTAACCCTCTAAGCGTCTTCAGCCCGACCGGCCTCTTCAGTAACTCGTTTGGAGATTTGGGGCTGGGAAACCTCGGTGCAGCGGGAAACATCGAGGTGACCACACCTAGGTTGGTCATGGATACGGGAGCTCGGATAAATGCGATCACGAGTTCCAGCGGCCGCGGCGGCGATGTGACTATTACCGCCGACGTGGTATCGATCTCCGGAGAATTCACCAGCCCAAGTTACGTTATAGAAGGTTCCATTGTGGATATTGGCGATTTTCGTCCGAGCGGGATCTTCACGAGAACCATCGGTGCTGGGGAGTCTTGCACGGGGAGCTGCGGAGCGGGTGGAAACATTACGATGACGGTTGGATCGCTTACCATGGGGTCCGGCTCTCAGCTTGACGCCGGAACAAGCAGTACTGGGAACGGAGGGAGTATTACGGTCAACGCGAGGGAGACCATTTCAATGTCCGGGACCTTGATCGACGGCTCACCCGTGGGCATCTTCAGCCGCACAACCGGCACCGACCCAGGCTCAGGCAACGGTGGCAATATTGAACTGCGCGCGGCTCAGATAGAGGTGACGAACGGGGCCCACATTTCGGCGGCCACGAGCGGCACGGGTAATGCGGGGAGCATCAGCATTCTGGGTCCCTCGAGCCCCGCGCAGTCCGTTCTTATCGACGGCGTTGACAGCGGCATCTTTACCGATACAGAGGGCACCGGCGCGGGCGGGAATATCTTCGTCAACGCCAACACCGTCACGCTTCAAAACGGCGGGACACTCTCGGCCAAGACTTCCGGCACAGAAGCAACCGCCACCGGCGGGACAATCACAGTGAACGCGGACCAAATCCAGCTTAACAACCAGGCAAGCATCACGGCGACCAGCAGCGGCGCTGGCAACGCCGGAACTATCACGATGACAGCCGTGGAGAACATAGTCCTGCTTGACAACTCCTCGATCGCGAGCGCGGCTGAGGGTGAAGGTAACGGAGGCCTGGTGAGCCTGACGGCTCCTTCCATCGAGATGCACGGGAGCTCGAATATCCTGACCTCCACCGCGGGTCTCGGCAACGCAGGCAACATTGAACTCCAGGGCAACCAGGTGACCCTCACAGAAAGTTTCATCACCGCTCGAACTCAAGCCGAGGGACATGGCGGCAACATCACGATTCGAGGGCTAACCGGTGAAGGAAGCCGCGCGACCGATGTCACGCTCTCTGACAATAGCCAACTGGTTAGCGAAACTATCGGTGACGGTGTCAATATCCAAGGAGCAGCCGGAAACATACTTATCGAAACGGCTCGGCTGAATCTCAGTAGTGCCAGCCAACTTAACACTGCGTCCCGCGGCAGCACCGGAGCAGCAGGCAATATCACGATAAATGCGACAGACTCGCTGACAATTTCAGGTCCCGGCACCCAGCTCTTTAGCGGAAGCACCGAGTTTTCGTTCGGCGATGCGGGACACATTACTATCACCGCTCCCTCTGTCATGGTTGAGAATGGCGGCGGGATCTCCACCAGTACGAGCCTCCTTGGAAACGCCGGCACCATTACGGTAAATACGAACAACCTTCAACTGCTGTCCGGAGGCCACATCACTAGCAGTAGCTTGGTGGAGTTTCCTGAAGCTCCCCCCTCAGGTGCAGCTGGGACAGTCGCCATTCAAGGTCTCGCCACTCCGGCACAGTCCGTCCTCATCGACGGATTCGGCAGCGGCATCTTCACCGACACAGAGGGCACCGGCGCGGGCGGGAATATCTTCGTGAACGCCAACACTGTCACGCTCCAGAACGGCGGCACGCTCTCGGCCACAACCGCGGGCACATCGTCTACTGCAACTGGGGGCACTATTCTGATAGAAGCGAATCAAGTCCAGCTCAACAACGGCGGATTGATCACAACCTCGACCACGGGAGCCGGGGCTGGGGGTTCGATCACGATCGGGGCCGGCAGCACCTTCGCGAGCAACGCCAGCACCGTGAGCAGCACGGCCGCCCAGGCGCAGGGTGGCGACATCACGATCACGGCAGGAGAATCGGTCACGCTGAACAACGGCTCGCTCATCACGGCGAGCAGCAGCGGACTCGGCAATGCCGGCAACATCCTCATCAACGCCGGGCAGAACTACACGAGCACAGACAGTGCAGTGACGACGCAAGCGGCGCAAGCAAGCGGCGGAAATATCACGGTGCTGGCGACCGATATGGTTCATCTCACCAACAGCCAACTCGACGCCTCGGTCCAGGGATCCTCGACGACGGTCGGCGGCAACATTACGATCGATCCACAGTACGTGATTCTGCTGAATAGCCAAATCCTCGCGGAGGCAACCCAGGGCCAAGGTGGCGCAATTTCCATCAACATCACTAACGGTGGGCTCTATCTGCCCGATGCAACCAGCACCGTCAGCGCCTCCTCGCAATTCGGCGTGAGCGGCTCCGTCACGATTCAATCGCCGAACGCCCCAGCCAGCGGCAAGATTCAGCCGCTGGGCAAATCGCCGCTGCAAGCGACATCACTGCTCAACCAACGCTGCGCGGCATTGGCCGGCGGTGAGTTCAGCAGCTTCACCGTGGCGGGACGGGACAGCGTGCCAACCGAACCGGGCAATTGGCTCGCCAGCCAGCCAGCCCTGGGCCCGACCGGATTCAGTGCCGGTATCGTGACAGAGGGAGACGCACAGGCACGTCTCGCCGATCCGGCTGATGAGACCACACTCCTGTCGTTGCGGCAGATTGCGCCGGCTGGATTCCTGACCCAATCCTTCGCGGTAGAGCGGTCGTCGGGCTGTCAATCATGACCTGTCGCGCCGGGGAACCGGTGTGCGCTCAGTCCGTGAGACAACTCTTTCCCTGCATCGGTCTCGCCATGGTTATGGTGTTGGCATCTACTTCGGCCTTCGCACAGATCACGATCGACCCGACGGGACGATCCGGCGAACCGCCAGGCCCCCTCAAGGAAGAATTTCAACGGCCCATGCCGCCTCCGAGTCCCACGCTCCCCATCGTCCCGCTCCCGCCGGAGACCGGAGCGCCGACACAGCCCGGTACGGTGCGGGTGTTCGTTCGTGACGTGCGTGTAGTCGGTAGCACCGCCTTTTCGGACACAGAGATTGCCGCGGTGACAGCCCCGTTTAAGAACCGGATGTTGCTGACGGAGGACCTCGAACGGCTCCGGCTGGCCCTGACGCTGCTCTACGTCAACAAGGGCTACCTGACCTCCGGCGCAATCATCCCGGACCAGGACGTCACGTCTGGCGTCATCACGGTGCAGATCATCGAAGGGACGCTAACGCGGATCGATATTGAGGGCAACCGCTGGTTCAGCTCGTCCTACCTGAGCGATCGCCTAGCACTCGGCATCCATACGCCGGTGACGCTCGACCCCTTACAGGAACAGCTGCAACTTTTGCAGCAGGATCGCCGGATCGAGCGCGTCAACGCGGAACTGCGGCCTGGGGATCAGCGAGGCGAGAGCGTGTTGAATGTGCGTGTGGCGGACAAGAATCCCTTTCATGCCTCGATGGAGGTCAACAACTACCAGACGCCGCTGGTCGGAGAAGTCCGTGGGGTCGGCACACTGACCGACGACAACCTGACGGGCCACGGAGACCCGCTCAGCCTCAGCTACGGACAGTCGAGCGGCGCCTTTCCGATCGTGGACGCCTCCTACGCCCTCCCCTTCAACCGGTATGGGACGACCTTTTCGCCGTACTACCGGCGCTACGACTTCAAACTCATCGAGCCGCCCTTCACCCCGCTGAACATCAAGACCAATACGGAGATCATCGGCATGAGCCTGCGCCAGCCGATTTATAAGACCGTGACCGACGAGGTGGCACTCTCGATCATCGGCGAGCATCTCTTCACCCAGAGCTTTCTCTTCGCCGGCACCCCCGACCAGATGACGCTCAATGTGTTCCCCGGTTTCCAGGATGGAGCGGCGACCGTGTCCGCCCTCCGCTTCGCGCAGGAATGGACCCATCGCACGGTAGATACGGTGCTGGCCGTGCGTTCGCGATTCAGCGTAGGGTTGAACGTGCTGGGCGCGACGATCAATGCGAACCCCGACACGCCGGACGGGCAGTTCTTCTCCTGGCTCGGTCAGGCACAGGCGATCAAACAGTACGGAGAAGAATGGCTCGGCATGCAGCTCCTCGGCCGTATGGATTTGCAGCTCACCAACTCGCCATTGTTTCCACTTGAACAGGTGGCGCTCGGCGGCCGGTATACAGTACGCGGCTACCGCGAGGTGACGATTCTACGGGATAACTCCTTCCTCGCCTCAGTCGAGTCCCGCTTTCCGTTGCTCCGCTGGGGGAACGGCGAGCCGATGGTGCAGCTCGCTCCCTTCGTCGATGTTGCGCACGGGTGGAACTTAGGCGAGAACCGCCCAGCCGTGAATGCTCCCGTCACTACGTACCCCAGTACGCTCGCCAGCGTGGGCGTCGGCCTCCGATGGAATATCCTGCCGAACGACAAGGCCAGCTTTGAAGTCTATTGGGGACAGCAACTGAACCACGTGCCTAGCACCGGGAACACGATTCAGGATCATGGAGTGCATCTGGGAATTGTGGTCAATCTGTTTTGACCACGTCGATGGCACAAGAGCTGCCCAAAGGATATGACATGACATCGCATCTGCTCAGGCTCGTCCTGCTCTTCGTCCTCGCGGCCGGGTTCGTGCTGTCCAAGGCACCTGGAACGGTTGCCGCGGTCGAACCGACTCCGGACACCTTCATGGACCAGGGGCTCCGGGCCTACCAACGGGGGGCGTTTGATCAGGCGCTCGCTGCCTGGAAGCAGGCGGCTGACCTCTACGAGCGAGACGGCAAGATCGGAGAACAGAGCCGGGCCCTGGCTCAGGCCGCGCAGGCCTCGGAATCATTAGGGCAGGTCGGTCAGGCCTTGCAGCAATTGGAACTGGCGCTGACCCTGGCACAACAGACGGGAGATCGCGCCCGGATCGCCGCCGTGATGGAAAGTCTCGGTCGTACGTACCTGGCGGTGCGCAAACCTGACGCCGCAGTGCAGCATCTGACCCAGGCGTTGGCCATGGCACAAGCCGATGAGGACCGACGCCTGATCGCTGCCATCCACAACGACCTCGGCATCGCCCACGTCGCGCAACAGCATGACGCGGAAGCAGTGGCTGCCTTCGCCACCAGCGCCCAAGAGGCGCGAGCGACCGGTGATCGCCCTCTGACTGTGCGGGCCTCCATCAACGCGGCCCGCATGGCGTTGAAGCTAACGCAACCGGACAACGCGCGTCGATGGCTGGACCACGCCTTCGATGCCCTGAAAGATTTCGAGCCCTCGCACGACACGGCCATGAATTTGATCCAAGTAGGGCTGGGCTACCAGCAACTCCGTGCCTCGATGCCGGCCATGAACGCACCCCTGCTGCTGCGCGCAGCCGGCGTGCTGCTGAAGGCCACGACCGTGGCGGAGCAAATCGGCGACGTGAGGACGCGCTCCTATGCCGACGGCTATCTCGCACACTTGTATGAAACCGAGCATCGCTACGACGAGGCGTTGCAACTGACGAGGCGCGCGGTCTTCTCCGCCCAGTCGGCCAACGCGCCGGAATCGCTCTTCCGCTGGCAATGGCAACTCGGCCGTTTGTTGGCGGCAACGAGCAAGCTGGACGAGGCTATTGCCTCCTATGGCCATGCCACCACGACTCTGCGCCCCATTCGCATGGAAGTTGGCTCCTCAAGAGGAAACGACTCGTTCGCTGAAGACGATTCGGCC
Organism: Nitrospirota bacterium; assembly: GCA_041178465.1. Classification (GTDB taxonomy): domain Bacteria; phylum Nitrospirota; class Nitrospiria; order Nitrospirales; family Nitrospiraceae; genus Palsa-1315. The sequence goes on along the minus strand of JBEGVJ010000052.1, from coordinate 2,001 downwards.
CGCAGGCTGTTTTTTGAGTTTGCCGATCTGCTGCTCCAACGGGCCTCGTTAACGGCTGACCCGCAAGTGGCCGAGCGGTATCTCCTCAGTGCACGCGACGCGATCGAAACCTACAAGGCCACCGAGTTACGGGATTACTTCCGGGACAACTGTGTGGATACCCTGCAAGGGCGTATCACAAAGCTGGACCAGCTGGCCGCCGGAACGGCCGTGGTATATCCCATCGTCTTCGCAGACCGACTGGAACTGCTAGTCAGCCTCCCGAATGGTCTAACACGACTATCGATCCCTGTCTCATCAGCCACGCTCACACAGGAAGTGCGTGCCTTTCGCAGAACGGTTGAAAAGCGAACGACGCGCGAGTATCTCCCTCACGCCCAACAACTGTACGCCTGGCTGATCCGCCCGCTCGAACCAGATTTGGCCTCCTTTCAGATCACTACATTGGTCTTTATCCCCGATGGCCCGCTCCGCACGGTGCCGATGGCGGCGCTCCATGACGGCAAGCAGTTCCTCATCGAGAAATTTGCGGTGGCCACCACGCCAGGCCTGAGCCTCACCGATCCAAAGCCGATCGACCGCGAGAAGGTCCTGCTGTTGTCGAGCGGGCTCTCGCGAGCCGTTCAGGGATTCCCGTCCCTCCCCTTCGTCGAAGAGGAAATCAATGCCATTCGCACGCTCTACCGGGGGGATCAACTCTTGAATGCAGAGTTCTCGACTCCCCGTCTTGAACAAGAATTAAAAGATCACCCCTATGGCATCTTGCACATTGCCACCCATGGCCGGTTTGCCACAGACATCACACAGTCCTATCTACTGACCTATAACGGAAAACTCACCATGAATGAGTTGGACCATTTGATCGGATTGTTCCGGTATCGAAAAGATCCTCTGGAGCTCTTAACCCTCAGTGCGTGCCAAACCGGCATCGGTGACGACCGTGCGGCGCTCGGCCTGGCCGGTGTGGCCATCAAAGCCGGGGCCCGAAGCGCCCTCGCGACACTTTGGTTCATCAATGATGAAGCCTCAGCAACCTTGGTTTCAGAATTCTACCGACAACTACGAAATCCCAAACTGTCAAAGGCACAAGCCTTGCAGGCTGCACAGCAAAAGCTTTTAACAGATCGGGTCTATGAACATCCGGCGTACTGGTCGCCGTTTCTGTTGCTGAACAACTGGCTATAACATGTGGCTGGTCCTGTGCTAGCATAGAGTACGCCAGCAACGTATCCATCCTGGTCGATCGACCGGCAGAGGAAGGCGCTACCGATGCGAAGCCTAACTGCTTTTTTACCATTGGGACTGATCCTGAGCATGGGGCTGCTGAGTCCTGCCACGACGCTGGCGGCAGCGGATCAGCCAGCCGTCTCGCAGTCTGGGCCGACAGAGGATGTGCCGCTTCCCCTCTACACGCCCCCTAAAAAGCTGACCCCGCGGGCTCGGGTAGGTGGTGGGTTGCGCGGGACGGACGGAGCCGATCCCGTGATCGTGGCCTTGGTACCTGACCATGTCGGACTCACCGCCAAAAAGACTCCAGTCCTGAACTGGTTTCTCTCAAAACCGACCACATATCCGCTGAAATTTACACTGATCGACGCCCGATTGATCACGCCAGTGCATGAAGGCCCCATCCCCACACCGGATCATTCAGGCATCCAATCCATCAATCTCAAAGATTGGGGGATTGCTCTTGAGCCGGACGTGCAGTATCGCTGGTATATCTCCGCAATTCGCAATCCAGACTCGCCATCGCAGGATATCGTAGCCGGCGGGGTGATCGAGCGCTGTGAGTTCAATACGTGCCTCGTGGAAATGGAAGTCGATTTGACCTGCGACCAGCAAAGCGTCCTGCGGAATGCCGTGCGCGGTTTCTGGTACGACGCCATGGCCTGCCTCTGTGAATTGATCGACTCGAACCCTTCAGACCAAGCGCTTCGCAGACAACGCGCTGCCTTGCTGAATCAGATCGGTCTCCATGGGGTGGCGGACTGGGATCTTCGC
>JBEGVJ010000051.1:0-7695 GCA_041178465.1 Nitrospirota bacterium | reverse complement strand
TGGGCTGCTGCCGGTTTAGTTGACACCCACCTACGCTCATTCTGCCTGCCGTTCGAACTCCATCGGACTCAGATACCCCAACGTCGAGTGCCGCCGCCTGGGATTATAGAAGCACTCGATGTAATCAAACACGTCGGCTTTCGCCTGGTCTCGCGTGCGGTACGTTTTGTTCGCCGTGCGTTCAGTTTTCAACGAGGAGAAGAAGCTCTCCATCGCGGCATTGTCCCAGCAGTTGCCGGATCGGCTCATGCTACAGGTCACGCCATGGTCAGCCAGCAGCCGCTGGAAAGGCTCACTAGTGTATTGGCTCCCCCGATCCGAATGATGCAGGACCGCCTCAGGCTTACCGCGCCGCCAGATCGCCATCACGAGGGCATCCGTGACCAGTTGCGTGGTCATCGTCTCCTGCATCGACCAGCCGACGACCCGGCGTGAGAACAGGTCCACGACCGCGGCCACGTAGAGCCAGCCTTCGGCGGTCCAGAGGTAGGTGAAGTCGGCGACCCATTTGCGGTTGGCCGACGCGGCCGTGAATGTGCGGTCGAGCACATTTGGCGCGACGGCGTTCGTCGACCGGATACCAGTATCCGACGGCACTCGCCGCCGTCTAGGACGGGCACGCAACGCCGCGTGCCGCATGAGCCGTTCGATCCGATGTCGGCCGCAGGAGACTCCGTCCGCTAGCAGATCGTGCCAGACACGCCGGGATCCATAGGTCCGGTCGCTGGCCAGGAAGCTGGCTCGCACCTTCGTCAGCAGCTGTTCGTTAGCCCTCGCCCGGGCACTCGGCGACCGGGTCCGCCAGGCATAAAAGCCTGCCCGCGAGACCCCGAGCGCCTCGCACAACCATCCCGCCGGCCAGATTCCTCGGTGTGTCGCGATAAAGGCGAACTTCACAGCGCCTCTTTCGCGAAGTAGGCCGCGGCTTTTTTTAAGATGTCACGCTCCGCCTTCAACTTGATGACTTCTCGGCGGAGCCGGGCGAGCTCCGCCTGCTCAGGCTTCATCTGCCCCTGGCCCGGAAAGGCCTGTGCCACATCGGCGACAGACTCCTGCACCCATCGACGCAACACCGTCCCATGCACGCCCAAATCCCGCGCGGCTTGCGCCACCGTCACCCCGCGCTCCTGGATTAACTTCACCGCCTCAATTTTGAACTCTCGCGTAAACTTCCGTCGCTCCATGCCCTACCTCCGGTTTCATTCATACACCTAACTCGGTGTCTTTGAAACCGGCAGCAGCCCAGTCTGACCTGCAAAGGCATATGCATTTTGGAACGCTCGGTGACGTACACGACATAGTTGAGCACGACTGGCCAGCAGTCAAGACTGGATTGCGGAAGTCTCTTTATGGTGAGAAGGAACCAGTGCCTGTGGAAGTGGGTGACCTTGGGGTGCTCGTTAGTAAGAAGCCACGAGGGCCTGTGGCGACAAAACTTCTGTGGGAGTCGCTAGATGAAGAAGAGTTTGAGCGTCTCGTGTTTGCCTTGATATCTTCGGAACAAGGCTACGAGAACCCGGAGTGGCTGATGAAAACAAATGCACCAGATCGTGGTAGGGATTTATCCGTTTATCGTGTCTATGCCGACCCACTTGGTGGAACGATCAGGCTACGGGTCATCATTCAGTGTAAGCACTGGCTCAGTAAGAGTGTTGGTGTGTCAGAGATCGCTTTACTGCGCGAGCAGATGAAGATCTGGGAGCCACCACGTGTCGATGTGCATGTGATTGCAACCTCTGGTCGATTCACCTCAGATGCAGTTGCTATTATTGAAAAGCAAAACCTATCTGATAGCGCTCTTCGAATAGAAATGTGGCCAGAAAGCCATCTGGAGCGTCTGTTGGCGAGTAGGCCTGCAATCATCGCCGAGTTTTCTCTTCGATGACCTGAAGCCTGTCTTGAGGAAGTAAGGCGAGATAAATGGGACAAGAGTGGATATGAAGTCTTTTTCTGGAAGCTCAGCCCCACTTGCTACTCACCGCGTCGACAAAAGAGGTCGGGCAGGTTGCCCCACCTAGGGTTTTTAGCGTGACCTTCGATTGGTACAGCATTATTGACATTCTAGTTGCAGCTGTGAAAGGCATTGCGACGTTCTACGCGTTCATTGTCTTTCTTCTCTTAAATTTCATTGACGACTTTCCCATCTCGCTATTTACATATGGGTCCATGGGGGGTACAGCTTTCGCTGCGTACGAATTATTTGTTCGCAGGCTTGGACGTATCCTTGACATCGTTAAGAAGGTTTTGGGACATGGAAAAGCAAGTCTCCTTTCAGAAGAGAAAGAGGACTTTAAGGTCTTCTCGATCTTCGGTGTGCAACTGATGGCGCTGAGCATTCTCGCCGCTGTTACGTTTGATTTTTCCTTTTACCCGTATATTAGGCTCTTTCAGAATGGTCAGGAAGTGGTTGAGCGATTTACTCTTAGCGAGTTTGGCGCACACCTTTTGCAAACCATAAATTGTGCTTTCTGGCATTCGTGGAAGGGCATTCCAGAGTCAATGCTCGGGTGGCTTGATTTTATTTTCTCAGTTCGTTTTGGCAAGGTATCAGGATTTCTTTCTTATAACTGCAACGAATGGTATTCGCGTTACTCAACCGCAGTCAGCTTCCTTGTTTTGCCGGTGCTGCCGATGGGTCTGTTGCTAGGACTGAAAATTATATGGCATTCGGTGCGTAGATGAGAATTGCGGTAAGAAAAGGGGCCAGGCTACTTTTCCTGAAGGCCCAACTCCGCTATCACGGCAGGGTCTTGTCGTTCGTCTCTCGCGATTGAAGCTACATTGTATGATCACACGGCTCAAATCCATTGGGGGACTCGTCTTAAAATCCAAGAGGGTCTTGTCGGTTTCTTCCAGCGCCAGCGCGATCGCCTTGCTGACCATCGTTTTTTTGTGTAGTGCTGGACGCGTCGAGCTCTCGTCGGCCTATTTCATTGATGAGATTCAGACGATCGGGTGGATTTTCGACCATGTCTTTTACATTCATGGCCACCCTGTGAAGTTTTCAGGAGAAGTAAAATCCATCGACCTTGAACCGGCCGTTCCTGTTCGGCCCTGTGTTCTGGTGAAGAGTTACGTGGCCGTCATTGAGGATTCGACGGGTTCCATCCAGGCCGTGATTTGCGGGGAGCCGACGGTCTCGGTTGGAGACCATGTGGTCGCTCGTGCGCTTATTATGGTCGTGAATCCATATGAGCACCCGCCAATCCTCTTCGCGCACCGCGTCTTTTTCGAGCCCTCTCTGCCTCGGCCGGAATGAAGCAAGAAGAAACGGTGACACAAACCGTCTCGACCTGCATGGCCGTCTCAGTCCCGCCAGGAAAATGAAGAGCCTATGGCGTATGGCTTATAGCCGATAGCACGTACAAAGAAATTTCGGTTTCTTTCTGTGATGAGCCATAGGCACTATTCTGTTCTGCGCCATCAGCTCCTGATTCCGCCATCAGCTATACGCTCTTAGCCATACGTTCTTATCCCCAACGAGATGCATTTCAGGAAACACGGCGTGAGGCTGTTACTTCATTTTCCTCGGGTCTTGATACACCATGAGGTGCGCGTAGGGGCTGCCGTCGAACATGATATAGACGCCGGAGGGGTTCGGGGCAGTCGGGAGTTTGGTCGCTGCTGCATCGAAGGGCCACATGACCATCCAGTGTGCCGGCTCTTTCACAATCTTGGCTCCGTCCCCCGACATGACGACTGTTCCGCCTTTTTCAAAGTGCGAACCGCCGAGAGCCATGTAGGCGATGCCGGGCACCGTGTTCGTCGGTTTCGGCGCGTTGTTCATGAGGTCGGTCATCCATTGCTGAACGGCCGCGTCCATACACATGGGGTCGGGATCCGGGAGGTTCATTACAGTCGGGATGCAGGTAAAGCCGTTGGCGCTTTTCTTGGTCTCGGTCAGTTTACCGTCGGCTCCGTAGATCATGATGCCGGCTTCTTTCGTAATGTGCGCTGGGGCTGCGCGTAACGCTAGGGCCGTCTGATCTTTCTCGGACATCGCTTTGACTTCTGTGACGGTGGCGCCTTTTTTTGAGGGTTTGTCGCCCGCAGGAGCGATCGCCGGCAGTGCGAGGGTGCTTGCGGCCAGGATGGCGAGCATGATGTGTCGAGTCATGGTCTTCTCCTTGGTGAAAGTGAGGGTCTCTGAGTAGAGCGCCAAGGCTAGCGTAAAAGAGCAGAGAAGTCTAGACGAGAAACAACAGCGGAGGAAGGTGTGCCCTGCGGGCTCAGCCTAGCCGCCGCCCAGCACCTCCCGAAAATGAAGAGCCATGCTCTTCTCTCCTGTTCTACGCTTCAGCTACAGATTGATTTGTTGGAATTGGCTGGAGGCGAGGGTCTGTGCGTCGAGGTCCCAGTCGATGAGGAAAAGGGCCGCATGGTCAGCTTGCAAAGATAAGAGCCTGCGTCCCTCTTTGGCGACGACACTTTCGGCTTTGGTGAAGTTGAGCGTTCGGTCCGGTCCCGTTCTGTTACAGACGAGGAGCGGTAATCCTGTGTCCTTCGTACAGCGTTCCCATTCGCCGTTGGGGCCATGCAGGCCCGGAGCCCAAGCTGCCGACGATACAAGCAACTGTGCGCCTTGGGTCTTGAGGTTGTGGGAGATGGCGGGGGAAAAGGCGTCTGCGCAAATTAAGAGTCCGACGGGCCCGATAGGGGCGATTGCGATCGGTTGCGCATGATCGCCCGGGCTGGACCAGGATTCGGATCCGACCCGCAGCGCGTTAATCTTGCGATGGGCCGAGACGATTCGTCCGTCGGGCGTGATGACAAACAAGGAGTTGTACAGCCGGTCGGTTTTGCGATCCCGTTCCGGGTGGGATAGGAAGAGCGTGATTCGTAACCGAGCGACATGCCGGCAGAGGTCTGATACCCATGGATCGGGCTGCGGCTGGATCCAGCTGGTTCCGAGCGTGTCGGCAAAGGTATAGCCGCAGACGGCAAGTTCCGGTGTGATGATCCAGGTCGCGCCCTGCTGTGCGGCACGGGCGATTGCCGTCTCGATCGCTCGGCGATTGTTAGCGAGATCGCCCGGTACTGGGGCAAGATGCAAGAGGGCAATACGGAGGGTTGGTCGGGTCATCTGTTTCCCTGCGCAACAGGTGTTCGTCGTTCGTCCAAAAAACACGAGTATACGCTTTTTCTGTACGCTACGATGGCTGGCGTGGCTCGATGATGCGGAACCGGACTTCATCTACCAGGGTGTCGGCGGATGTCCGCTCTCCTGCGAACAGCCCGCAGTGGTAGAGGCCGGCGGCCCATCCGGCTTCAGGACGGGAGAGCAAAAAGTAGCCGGACTGGTCGTTCATGGTCGTCATGACGCGGTCCTGTGCGACGGCGCGCTGGTCTCCGGTCACTTCGGCTGTTTCTGGGAAACAGCGTGAGGTGAGGGGGACTGCATCGTACGAGGACGACACCAGCCCGAACACGAGGTAAATCTCTCGTTGTGTAGAGGGAAAGCTGTCCCCCGGGTTCAGCGGAATAAATTCGTGGGCGCCGGTGGGGAAATCGTCCCGCATGACCTTGCTTGCCGGGATGATAAATCGAAACCAGCTGAAATCGGCGTCTTTGCCCATGAGCGATGCCCTCTGGTCCAGCGGTTTCTGAGGCTCCAGCTGCTCGATGGCTTTTGCGTAGAGGTCTTCTTCCGGCAGGACTGTGGCAGGAGAAGGGTCGTGTGAGGGGGAGCCGGCTGCGACCTCATCGGCTTGCCGCTGTGCCAATTCGGGAACATGGGGCCGCGCCTTGTCGAGCCACCGCGCAAGTTTCTTTTTATCCAATACACGGGTGTCCGGTGGGAGTTGTACGTTCTGGTTGTTTTTTTCGAACTCGACGGCCGCGTCATAAAGGATTTGGAAATGCACGAAGGCGTCTTCCCACTGTTCCAACTCCACAAGACATTGGCCCATTCGAAAGACCGTATCCGCATAGTCCTCGTCGCTGGGGTTGAGGTTGGATATCTTGCCAAATACAGTGAGCGCATCCTTGCACCGGCCCAGCTGCATGAGGGTCAGCCCTAATTGATGATTGGCGATAGGATCATTGGGATTGAGGGCCAGCAATCGTCGATAGATCGGCTCAGCCTCCTGATAGCGGCCCGTCGAGAAGAGTCTCCAGGCTTCTGCGCGAATGGCGGCCCATTCCTTCCGTTGTGCCGCGGTCATGTCGCGCGTCAGTACCGGGTCGAAGCGGCGGCCTCGATCGATGGAGGTCCCATGGATTTGAGAGAGCAGGTTTTTAGCAGGGAGTTCCAGCGGAGAATCAGGGGGCGTCTTATGCAGCACGTATTGCACGTCAGATTCCGCGCCCTGATAATCTAGAATGTCGAATCGCGCCCTGGCCAACGCCAGTCGCCAGCCGAGCACATCCGGAGCGAGTTCCACGGCCTTCTTATACGATTCAAGCGATTCCTCCAGGCGATCGAGTCGTCGCAGCTCCTGCGCCAGCCGAAGATGAATCAAGGGATTCCTGACATCGACCTGCGCCATGCGCCGTAACTCGGCGATGGATTCCTCTCCTTGTCCTGAGCGGGTCAACACGCTCCACTTGGCCCATCGGACATCCAGGGCGGTGGGTGTCCTGGCGAGGACCGTCTCATAGGCCTCAACCGCTTCTCGGGAGCCGCGGGATGTGGCGAGAATGTCGCCGCGTAATTTCTGAAGTGCGAGCGCGTGAGGATGGTCGTGAATTCCTTGGTCGAGGATCTCGATCGCAGGATTGATCGCGCCGCTTTCCCAGACAGCCTTCGCACGTTCGGCGAGTTGCTCCTCTGGCAGGACCGGTGGATCCACCGCGAATGCGACGGGACTCATTGCTAGCGTCGCAAGCAGTGATACCCCGGGAAGCAGCGCGATGGAGCGATATCTTGGCCTGGCGACAGTGTCTTGCATGGGAGATGCCAACGCACTACTCATGAACAGGGGGCCATTGTTTGACAGCGGTTCACTATACCAAGAAGCCGTACGATGGTGAAATGAACCGCCGTGTCCGTGTTACACTGCCGCCCCATGTTCGATGTCATTCTGTATCAACCGGAAATTCCCCCGAACACCGGCAACATCATCCGACTCTGTGCCAATACTGGCGCCAGGTTGCATCTGGTGAAGCCTCTGGGCTTTACGCTGGAGGACAAGCAGTTACTGCGCGCAGGACTGGATTATCACGAATTTGCCACGATCACGGTCCATGACAATTGGGCCGAGTGTCGTGATCGCTTCAAGGACCGCCGCCTGTTCGCTGTCTCCACCAAAGGCACCCAGCGGTACGACTTGATCGATTATGCAGCCGGCGATGTGTTCGTGTTCGGCCCGGAAAGCCGCGGGTTGCCGGCTGAAATCTTGGAGGCTGTTGCTGCACATCAGTGCATTCGCGTCCCCATGGTGCCGGGAAACCGGAGCCTCAATCTTTCCAACGCCGTGGCGGTGGTGATCTACGAAGCCTGGCGGCAGCTCGGGTTTGGAATCGGGGCGAAGAGCTGATAGCGAATGGCATATGGCTTATAGCGGAACAAAGAAAGTCCTGCCTGTCGTGCACCTGCTATCAGCCATAAGCCATAAGCTATGTGCTCTTCAATCCCGCTCCTATAGGTCCCCCTCTTTCAGGCAGCGCCCCAATCCCTGTTGCTCGGCAAAGTAATACGCGTAGTGCAGGGATGCGAGGTTGGCGATGCGCTCTTCTGCCTCATCGCGCGTATCC
>JBEGVJ010000050.1:0-43786 GCA_041178465.1 Nitrospirota bacterium | reverse complement strand
TGAATAACCTGTTCAGCTATTCATGCCCCTTCATTACGCCCGATCACGGGGGCGAGACGGAATCCATTACTCGGGGTTCACGGATTCTGGCTCGGAGGCGAGTTCGGCAACGCACAGGCTGGTTTGCACCATCCACCAGCTCTCTCATTTTCTATGCGAGGTGCCTACTACTCCTCGTCGCAGCCTTCTAGAGCTTCGATCCTGTCACTGCCTGCTCAGTCTTGCTCGGCGAACGTTTCACGGCCATCTTAGGCAGAAGCCCGACAAGCCGTTCTGCCGGACCGAGCAGGGCATAGCCGGCAAAAATGACAAATAGCATGACCTGAGGCCAGGCGGCCACAAGCATGACGGCTAAAATTCCCCACACCAGATAGGTAATGTGACGGCCGCCGCTGAACTTCATATCTTTAAAGCTTCGATACTTAATGGTGCTGACCATCAAGAACGAAAGGGCCAACGTCATAACCAGAACGAGAATGGGCTTCACGTCCTCCGCAATCTTCATGCTGTAGTGATCGAACACCACGAGCGAGGCCACGACCCCTGCCGCCGCAGGAATGGCCAGCCCGGTAAAGTATTTGCCGTCCGCTACGGCAGCAGTCGAATTGAACCGGGCCAATCGAACCGCACCCATCGCAACATAGGCAAACATCACTGCAATACCAAACGTGCCCAGCCCGCTCAGCGCCCAGGAATACATCAACAGGCCTGGGGCAACCCCGAAGGATACCACGTCGGACAACGAATCGTACTCGAGGCCGAAATGGCTGGTGCTGTTTGTCAATCGCGCCGACTTTCCATCAAGCACGTCGAAAATCATCGCCACAAGGATGGCAACCGCTGCGACCGTATAGTTCGCATTGAACACGGACAGGATCGAAAACACCCCGCAGAAGAGGTTCCCTGTCGTGAACAGATTCGGGATGAGGTGCATGGCGGCTTTGCGCCGCTTCCCATCTCTCCCGAACGACTGACGCAGTCCGGTGGTTTTCATCGCAGTTCTCCCAAGATGGTTTCCCCGCCCTTTACCCGGTCGCCGACTGCGACCTTGATCACTGTCCCGACCGGCAGAAACGTATCCATCCGCGACCCGAATCGAATCAGCCCATACCGTTCACCGCATACGGCCCGATCTCCCGGCGAGATCCAACAAACGATCCGCCGGGCAATCAGCCCGGCCACCTGCACACAGAGCACCTTCGCCCCCTGCGCCGTCCTGATCATCAGAGCATTTTGCTCGTTCCGCAACGTGGCATCAGGCCGGCTGGCCACGAGGAATAAACCCGGCTGATACTGCACATCCTCGATGACCCCTTCACAGGGAATCCGATTGATGTGCACATCGAACACGTTCAAAAAAATGGTCACTCGAATGCTGCGATCCTTGATGAAGCGCGGCTCGAACTCTTCTTCGATGGCGATGACTTTCCCATCACCAGGCGCCACGATGAGACCGAGCCCTTGCGGCACCACTCGAGGGGGATTGCGGAAAAACCAGGCGACGAAGAGCGTCAGGAGCGCCCCGCCGACCACTGCGACAATTCCACCCAACCATCCTGCTAGCAGTGTAACGCCAACAGCAGCCCCGATGAAGGGAATTCCTTCTTTGGCAAACGGGATCCCGACGGCACGATCTGCCACAGAAACCTCGTTTCTTAGTTTTTGTTCTTATCGACCAACTGATCCTTTTTCAGCCAGGGCATCATCGCCCGCAGCCGGCCCCCGACCTCTTCGATCGGATGGGCTTCACCCTTCGCCAACAACGCATTGTAGACCGGGCGGTTTGCCTGGTTCTCCAGAATCCAGTCTCTGGCAAACTTGCCGTCCTGGATTTCACCCAGGATCTTCTTCATTTCCTGCTTCGTCTGCTCCGTCACGATCCGGGGACCGCGGGTAATATCGCCGTACTTGGCCGTCGTGCTGATGGAGTACCGCATGTTGGCGATGCCGCCTTGATGGATCAGATCCACGATCAATTTCACTTCGTGCAGACATTCGAAGTAGGCCATCTCCGGCGAATAGCCTGCTTCCACCAACGTTTCGTAGCCTGCCTGAATGAGGGACGTGAGACCTCCGCACAGCACAACCTGTTCACCGAAAAGGTCCGTCTCGGTTTCTTCACGGAAGTTCGTTTCGATCACCCCGGCCCGCCCTCCGCCGATCGCGCTGGCATAGGCCAGACCGATCTGCTTGGTCGTTCCGCTGGGGTCCTGATGGATCGCGAGCAAACAGGGCACGCCGCTGCCCTTGGTATATTCCGACCGGACGAGATGGCCAGGCCCCTTCGGCGCGACCATGAACACATTGGTCGTGGCCGGCGGCACGATTTGTCCGAAATGAATGTTGAACCCGTGGCCGAACGCGAGATAGGAGCCAGGCTTCAGATTCGGCGCGATATCCTGCCGGTAAATGGCCGCTTGCGCTTCGTCCGGCGCGAGAATCATGACGACATCGGACGCCTTGACGGCATCAGCCACCGGCATGACTTTCAGCCCGCTTTGCTCCGCCTTCTTCCAGGAGGCGCCTTCGCGCAACCCGATCACCACGCTCACACCGCTTTCCTTCATGTTGAGCGCATGAGCATGGCCCTGGCTGCCGTAGCCGATCACCGCAACCTTCTTATTCTTGATCTGTTGAATATCGGCGTCTTTATCGTAGTAAATCTTCATCGCTCACTCCTTGGGTAATAGCCGTAACAAGAAACCGATGGGACGTTGAGTCCGAGATGACGCCTATTCGCGGGCAACCTTTTTCGCCTGCAGGCCCGTCGCGCGGACCGACTCGCGGGCAACCGCAACCCGTCCGGTCCGGGTGAGCTCCTTGATGCCGAGGGGTTGCAGGAGGTTGATGATCGCTTCAATCTTCTGGGGATCTCCGGTCACCTCGATGGTGTAGGTCGCCGGCGTGGAGTCGATGACATTAGCCCTGAAAATATCGGCGATCCGCAACGCTTCCGCGCGATCTTCCGGCCTCGTATGCACTTTGATGAGCGCCGTTTCCCGCGACACGAAATCGCTCTCGTTCAAGTCCACGACTTTAATGACATCGATCAATTTGTTGAGCTGCTTCACGATCTGCTCGATAATCCGATCGTCTCCGGACGTGACGATGGTCATCTGCGACATGGAAGGATCAAGCGTCGGGGCGACAGAAAGACTTTCGATGTTGAACCCGCGACCGCTAAACAGGCCGGCGACGCGAGACAGGGACCCGAACTTGTTCTCGACGGTCACCGAGATTATATGTTCCATAGCCAATCTGTGCTCCTGCACCAAAGTATTACGCCGTGAGGATCGTATCCGAATCCTTCGGGGTCACTTGCCCCGATCCGGACTGTTTTTTCTTCAAAGCCGGAGGATCTTCCAAAATCATCTCATGGTTACAGCCGCCGGCTGGAATCATCGGATAGACGTTTTCATACCGGTACGTCGGCACATCGACAATGACCGGCTTGTTCACCGCGATTGCTTCCTTGAGGACATCGTCAATCTCCGATGGCTTGCTGGCCCTGAGCCCGACCGCTCCGTAAGCCTCCGCCAGCTTAACAAAGTCCGGCGTCGTCTCCAGATCGCTCGAGGCATATCGTCCTTCGTAGAAAAGGTCCTGCCATTGCCGGACCATCCCATGAAATCGGTTGTTGAGTACAATAATCTTGACCGGCAGCTTATGCACCACGGCTGTCGCCATTTCCTGCATATTCATCTGGATACTGCCGTCGCCGGCGATGCAGAGAACCAGCCGGCCTGGAAATGCCGCTTGCGCCCCCATGGCGGCAGGAAACCCAAACCCCATCGTCCCAAGCCCCCCCGAGGTCAACCAACGATTCGGGCTCGCTAACTTAAAGTACTGGGCAGCCCACATCTGATGCTGCCCGACATCGGTCGACACGATCGGATCCCGATCTTTCGTCAGCTCATAGAGCCGCTTGATAACATGCTGCGGCTTGATCGGCCCATCTGCCGCTTGCTGATACGCAAGCGGATGCGCCTGTTGCCATTCACGAATCTGATTCCACCAAGGCTTGCGCAATTCCCGTTGATCGCCGTTCACGGTGGCGCGAAGAATCTGGATCAGCTCGCGAAGCACGGTCTTGCAATCGCCAACGATCGGAATATCGACATTGACATTCTTCCGGATCGAGGTTGGATCAATATCGATGTGGATGACCTTCGCGTGAGGGCAAAACTCGGACACCTTTCCGGTGACGCGATCGTCGAATCTCGCCCCGATGGCCACGACAAGATCGGAGTAGTGCATGGCCATATTCGCCCAATAGGTGCCATGCATGCCCAACATACCCATGGACAAAGGGTGCTCGCCCGGGAAGGCCCCAAGCCCCATCAAGGTCATATCGACTGGCATATGAGTCAGTTCAGCCAACTCCATCAATTCCTGAGACGCACCGGAGAAGATGACGCCGCCACCGACATACAGCACCGGCTTCTTCGCCTTCGTCATGGCCTCAGCCGCTTGCTTAATCTGCCACTTATTCCCCTCATACACTGGATTGTAGCTGCGAATCGAGACGGAACTCGGATAGGTAAACTCCGCCTTGTCCATGGAGACGTCTTTCGGAATGTCTACTAGCACTGGCCCTGGACGCCCCGTCGTCGCAATGTAGAAAGCTTCTTTGATCGTCGTCGCCAACTCGGCCACATTTTTCACAAGAAAGTTGTACTTGGTGCAGGGACGGCTCAAGCCGATATTGTCCGCCTCTTGGAACGCATCGTTCCCGATCAGGCTGGTTGGGACTTGTCCGGTAAAACAGACCAGCGGCACGGAATCCATATAGGCATCCGCTAACGCCGTAATCACGTTCGTCATGCCCGGTCCAGAGGTCACAAGACAGACTCCGGCTTTCCCGGTCGCCTTGGCATAGCCCTCCGCCATGTGGCCGGCGCCCTGCTCATGGCGCGTGAGGACCACCTCAATGTCCTTTTGCTGGTGAAGCATGTCGAAAATTTTCAGCACGACACCACCAGGAAGCGCAAAAATCGTCTTCACGCCTTCCCGCTTGAGGCATTCAATGAGTATTTCAGCACCTGTAAGCTTCATGGCAGAACCTCCATCCCTCCCGCCAATAAGAACCAGGCGGAGGAACCGGCACAATAGATGGCGCTACGATTGATCCTAAGTAGAGCAGACACGAATCCCCGATAACTCAGAACGTTCTGAAAAATCAGGGATAAAGTTCCATAATCCTACCATCACATATTTCACCGCGTCAATAAGTAAGGCGAGCCAAGAACACTCCCCTGACAGGCGATCGGCCCGCATGATACCTTTCGAATGTATCCCCTAAGCCCGTCCTGTTGACCTACGTTGTAATTGTATGAGCATGTCTGTCCATGTCACCGTCCTGTCCCGTAAAGAATGCCACCTCTGCGATGTCATCTACCGCATCGCAACGCATCTTCAAGCAGACATGGACATTACAACGAGCAAAGTGAGTATCGAGGGAAACGCAGCCTTGACGGAGCGTTACGGAACGAGGCTTCCCGTCGTCTTACTCGATGGGGTCGAGCGCTTCACAGGGAAAGTGACGGAAGGGGAACTGCGTCGAGCGATAAAAAGAGCGCGGTGGAGAAGACCTATAAGCCGGATTCTGTCCTGCCTGGGATATGCTCCCAAACGGGGGTGATCATTTCTCTGGGATTCGAGTTACCTCGAACCTCAAGCGACCTACCCGAAGACCTCGGCCGGGCCAGCCGGTCGCCGGCTTTCCGAAGAAAACCGACAGGTGTCTTCCTATTTGGCCTTGCATCAGGCGACGCTTACCGTGCCAGTGATGTTGCCACCACTGCGGTGGGCTCTTACCCCGCCGTTTCACCCTTACCTGATCCGTAGCAATAAGACTTGCATCTCATCGCCTTGGCCATCGGCGGTTTGTTCTCTGTGGTGCTGGTGTCGGATCGCTCCGCCTGGGAGTTGCCCAGCGCCCTGCCCATGAAGTCCGGACTTTCCTCTAAGAGCGTTACCGCCCCAAGCGATCACCCGATCTTCTCCCTCGCGCAGCTTGAGTATAGAAAATGAACGAAGCGGTTGCAAGTCCATGCGGGCCTCACTCCTACCCGCTACGCGACAGAACAACCTGCACGGCGGAGTTAGTGCAGCGTCGGCAAGGCCGAAGCAGGCATCGCCTGCCTCGATTGGTACAGCCCCATGGCCTCCGGCATCCATCGTTTCAGCTGACCAACTCTGGTCTCATGGCTCGGGTGAGTCGATAGGAACTCTGATGGACCACCGCCTCGGGACAATTGTCCCATCCGTTCCCACAGTGAAACGGACTCACGTGGATCATATCCCGCATCAGCCGCAAGGAGGATTCCGATATAGTCTGCCTCCGATTCATGCTTCCGACTAAAGGGCAACAATACCCCAACCTGTGCTCCTGCACCAAGTGCCGCCATTGCGGCCTGGGAAAGCATTCCTCCGTCACCGGCCCCTACCGCAACCCCTGCCACCTGCAAGGCCGCATTCGTCAACTGACCCTGGCTCATTCGTTCGGCGCCGTGACGAGCAAGAGCATGGACGACCTCATGGCCCAACACCGCCGCCAAGCCTGCTTCAGTCCGTGCAACAGGGAAGATCCCTGTGTAAACCGCGATCTTGCCTCCAGGAAGGGCAAAGGCGTTCATGGTTTTATCGTCCTTGATGACGATCACTTCCCACTGAAACTGCTGCGCCATCTCGGCATATTTCGATCGCTTCGCCGCCTCGATAATTCGCGCCGCCACCCGCTTAACCGGTTCAGTCTCTCGAGGATCTTGCGACTGCCGCAATTTGGGATCATTCTTCACCTGGCTATAGGCCTGTGCGCCCAGTTGTATCTCCTCTGACACCGAGGTCATTAACAGCTGTGATCGCCCGGTGTAGGGGTTCGTTTCACACCCGCTGACTACCATCAGTCCGAGTCCCGCCACCACCGACAGTACTCCGCGCAAGAATGATGTCCCTACCCGCATCACACGTCCTCCTCGATAATGGCCCATCGCCTGCAATCTGAAAAATTGACCGTCCATTAAGGCTCTGGTAGATTACCCTGCCTCATTGAGAATCTCCACTAGAGCCCTTCCCTGTGATCGAGACAGTAGAAAAAACAACAGTGGAACGCATCGGTATCGATGAGTCAGGCAAAGGAGACTACTTTGGCCCCCTCGTCATTGCCGCCGTCTTCGTCGACGCCACGACACAGGGCGAATTGACCCTCATGAATGTCCGGGACAGTAAGAAAATATCCGACGGCCGTATTCTCGAAATGGCCCCCGACATCCGGATCATTTGTCCCCACAGTATTATCGCGATCGGCCCACAACGATACAATGAACTGTACGCGAAAATAAGAAACTTGAATCGCCTGCTGGCCTGGGGCCATGCCAAGGCCCTGGAAACCCTGCTGGAAAAGGTTTCCTGCAATCGGGCAATCGCAGACCAATTCGGCGACGAGCGGCTGATTCTCAATGCCTTACAGGAAAAAGGACGCACAATCGTCTTGGAACAGCGGCATAAGGCCGAATCCGATGTGGCCGTGGCCGCCGCCTCGATCCTAGCCCGTGCGGAATTCCTTATCCGCCTAAAACGACTCTCAGGTGAAATCGGCACACCGCTGCCCAAAGGGGCGTCACCCGCCGTCGAACTGGCTGGGCGTATGATCGTGAAGAAGCATGGAGAGGAACGATTGGGATCGGTCGCGAAGCTGCACTTCAAAACGACTCAGGCCGTGCTGGGGAAAACGGACTAAACCGACTCGCCGATCTCTAGAATCGACGTTTTGTCGAGTTCGGGCCCAGGCCCTGTTTTGACAGGAATTTGTCCATCCCAGTAAAGCATCCGACGGCAATAGGGACAGGTCAAAAGATCTTCCGCTCGCTTTACTTCCGAGATCAGTTGCGGAGGAAGCTGTAGCCGGCATCCCGAACAGGTCCCCCCTTTGATCTCAGCCAAAGCTTGATCCTTCCGCGCCGCCTTGATCGCATTATAACGACTGAGCAGCCCTTTCTCGACATGAGCCGAGTGGGCTTGCTGCTGAGATTCGAGATCGGCTAACTCCGCCGAAAGCTTTTTCTCGAGTCCGTCCAGCACCAGCTTTTCTTGCGCAAAGGCCTTTTCGACGACACTCATCTTGGCTTGCGCGTCTTTTGCGGTCTGCTGGAGCTGCTCAATCTTCTCCATACACAGCAGGATCTTCTCCTCGAAATCGCCCTTCTTCTTATTGGCAACCTCGATCTCGAACAGATGCGCTTGGTACTCTTTGTTGGATTTCAACTCGGATAGCCGCGACCTCATCTTTTCAGTGTGGGCTTCGTGCACCTCAAGATCTTTTTCGCACGACCGCCGCTCCTTAATCAAAATCTCCATGGCGGCACTGGTTTCTTGGAGAAGCTGCTGGGCTTCTCGGAGGGGGGCTTCAACAGCTTGGAGCCGCTCCGGAATCTTTCGACGTTGAGTGTTGATCTCTATGATACGGAGATCCAACTTTTGCAGCGCGATGAGGGGGGAAAGATTGTGCTTCAACGAACTCCTCTAACTGTTGTTCGATACAACGGTCTCAATCGATGGGTTCCGCGGCCGTGCTGGTGGGCCCACTAGGACTTGAACCTAGGACCAGCTGATTATGAGTCAGCCGCTCTAACCACCTGAGCTATGGGCCCGATCAGGCGGATGACTCTCTCGCGCCTGATCCGCAGACACGAACGTTCGATTCTAGGCTGCCCCATGGAACGGAGTCAAATCTCAGGGATGCCTCTTGCCCCGTCATAGCGTTTCCACGAAGCTGCGAAGCTTCTTGCTCCGACTCGGATGACGCAGCTTGCGTAAAGCCTTGGCTTCGATCTGCCTGATACGTTCGCGAGTCACTTCGAAGTCCTGGCCGACCTCTTCCAATGTATGGTCGGTCGCTTCGCCAATGCCGAACCGTTTGCGCAACACTTTCTCTTCCCGCGGCGTGAGCGTCTCCAATGCGCTGTTGATCTGGCGCTGGAGATCGTACCGGATCGCCGCCTCCAGAGGAGAGACCGCCTTCTTATCCTCGATAAAGTCGCCCAGATGGCTGTCCTCTTCCTCGCCGATCGGGGTCTCCAGAGAAATCGGTTCGCGCGCGATCTTCAAGATCTTCCGCACTTTGTCGAGCGGGAGATCCATACGCTCGGCAATTTCTTCCGGCGTCGGTTCGCGGCCAAGCTTCTGGACCAGATGGCGGGAAGTCCGGATCAGCTTGTTAATCGTCTCGATCATATGCACCGGAATACGGATCGTCCGGGCTTGATCCGCAATCGCGCGTGTAATCGCCTGGCGAATCCACCACGTGGCATAGGTGCTGAATTTATAGCCGCGCTTGTATTCGAACTTATCCACGGCCTTCATCAAACCGATGTTACCCTCCTGGATCAGATCGAGAAACTGGAGGCCGCGATTCGTGTATTTCTTGGCGATGCTGACGACGAGACGGAGGTTCGCCTCAACCAGCTCGGCTTTCCCACGCTTGACCTTCTCCTCCGCCACGTCCAGATGCTTGACTGCATCTTTGATCTCTTCCGCAGACACGAGGGCCTCTTCCGTCTCGAGTGTTCGAATCCGGCCCTTTGCCGCCTGATAAACTTTTTTAATATCGTTGAGGGCTTCCTCCGTGCAGCTCGTCTTACGTTTGACCGCGAGGAAGTCTTTCCGGTCGCGACACAGCTTTTTGAGGGCCTCCGTACCGGCCTCACCACTGATGCCCAGACGACGCTGGCAACTAACGATCTCTCGCTCGGCCGTGCGGATCTGAATCGCCAACTCCCGCACCCGCTGGACCATTCGGTCCTTTAACACACCATGGAGGTTGACGGACTCCATCTTCTCCACAACCTGGTCGCGAATCGTATCGATCTGCTTCTTGATCTTCTTCTGTTTCGCAGGGTCGCTGTTGGCGTGCCGCGCCACCTCATAGAGGCTCTTGAGCGAGGTCGAAATTTTCCGGACAGAGTTCAGCCCTTCGAGCGTCTTGACCCGAAGCTCTTCATAGTCACGCTGAATTTGCTCCTCCTCGAATTCTTCCTCGGTCTCGACGATCGGAACGATCTCACGCACATCGATCGTCCCGTCCTTGAGCTGATCGCGTAGCGCAAGGACAAACTCAATCGTCATCGGCATCCCATAGATGACCGAGGCGATATCCTTCTTCCCCTCTTCAATGCGTTTCGCGATCTCGATCTCCCCCTCACGACTCAACAGCGCCACACTTCCCATCTCTTTGAGATAGAGTCGAACCGGGTCATCGGTCCGGCTGAGCGCGCCGGGAGTTAAGTCGATTTCCTTTTCATCCTTTTCTTCCTTCTCATTCTCATCTCCGACACCGGCTCCGGAGTCGGATCCCTCAGCGTCCTCACTCAACTCCTCGGCATCCCTGGCTTTCTTGATCCGCTCCCCCTCGGGCGCATCGACGATCTCGATGTCCATTTCGCCGAACATCGTCATAATGCTGCCGAACTGCTCGGACGACACCACTTCTGCCGGCAGCGTGCTATTCAACTCGTCGTAGGTCAAAAAGCCTTTCTCTTTTCCAATCGAGATCAGCTTCTTCACTTCGCCGAGCAACTCTTGTTTCGCCATGACTACTCCTTCACTAAAGACAACATCCCTGTGGCAGGCCGACCTGCCTTTTGCATTCGCAATTCATTCACTTGAGCGTTCAATATCCGCGCATCCTCCGCCCGGCCTTCCCGTTCGGCGGCCTTGAGCTGCGCGATCAGATCTCGAAACAGCGCTTCGGCCCGCTTCCGCTCCAAGGTCTCTAAGCAGCCGGCAACGTGCGCCTGCACGTCATCGAAATGGTCCTCCCGCATGGACAGCTCGGTCGCCAGCGACCCGCAATCCGGATGATCAACCACTTCATCCAACAACAACCTGAGCCCGACCCGGCCATCACGATCAAGATGATTCAACGCCGCCTCGACGAGAATCCGGCAGGCCGGAACCGAGAAAGCATCGGGCCTTAACCGCTGCACATCCGCAGCCGTCAGATGCCCGTGCAGCAGCAAATACACCAAATCCCGCTCTTCACTCACACCCTTGAACATCGCCGGTGTCGCGCCAGCCGATTGAGCGGCCGCCGGTCGGCGTCCCTCCGACTGCACCAGCGCCGGATACCGTTCGATCAATCGCTGCTGGCTGACCCCCAGCCGTTCAGCCACTACACGAATCCGCTCTTCTCGTTCGATCGGATGCTCGCTCTTTTGCAAAATCCGCAACACATCGTCCACGCTACGGATACGCCCTTCGATCGTGCTGGACTCCGCCGTGCTCAAACTATGTTCGATGGCAAAATCCAAGAGACTCGGCGCCTGCTCCTCCAGCCTAGCGAAGGCCTCCGGCCCCTCTTTCCGCACATAGGTATCGGGGTCCTCTCCTGCCGGCAACGTGACGACTTTCACCCCGAGGCCGCTGTTTACAAACAGGTCGAGCCCCCGCAGTGCGGCACGCACTCCAGCCTGATCCGGGTCGAACAACAGTACAACTTTCGAGGCAAATCGCCTCAATACTTGAATATGCTCCGCAGTCAATGCGGTCCCCAACGTCGCAACCGTATGGGTTAGACCGGCCTGGTGAAGAGCGACCGCATCAAAATACCCTTCCACCACGATCACGGTCTTCAGTCTGGCAATGGCCTCACGTGCCAGATCCAACGCATAAAGCGCCTGTCCCTTCTTGAACAGGGGAGTATCTGGAGAATTTAGGTACTTGGGAGTCCCTTCACCAAGGATACGCCCTCCAAAACCAACGATCCGCTTACGCAGATCCGTAATGGGAAACATCACACGAGCGCGAAAACGGTCGTAGGCCCCTGACGCCTGCTCTCTCGCGATCGTCAATCCCGCAACGGCTAAATCATCCTGCGCAAAACCCTGTTTGCTTAGCGCCTTGATGAGCCCGTCCCACTCAGCCGGCGCACAACCGATTTCAAACCGCTCGATCGTCCCAGCCTGAATACCCCGGCTAGCCAAGTACTCCCGCGCCGTCGCGCCGGCCGCCCCATCCCGCAAATTTTGCTGGAACCAGGCCGTCACCGCACGATTGAGCGGTTCAAGACGGCTCGCCTGCGCCGCCTGTGGCCCCGCGTTAGGCCCGCTCTCAGGCACGTCGATCCCGAGTTTCTGCCCGAGCTCACGAACCGTCTCAGGAAAATTCGCGCCGGTAATCCGCATCAAAAACGTAAACACGTTGCCGCCCGCACCGCAGCCGAAACAATGAAAAATCTGGCGGGAAGGACTAACTGTAAAGGAGGGCGACTTTTCCTGATGGAAGGGACAGAGACCTTTCAGGTTTTGGCCAGCCCTGGTCAGACTCACATGGTGTCCAACCACCTCGGCAATATCGGCCCGATCTCTGACCTGATTGATCACATTTTCAGAAATCAAACCTCGGCCCACGGGAGTCGCGGCTCCTATTCCCCCACCTGGCACCAGTGAGGAAGGTAAACGTAAGTGGTCGAAAAATAGACCGTTCAGGGTAACAGACGGGGAAGAAATCTGTCAACGTGGTGAAACGAGGCTAGCCGGGAGGCCAGGCGAGATGTCGCCCGCCAAGAATATGGAGGTGCAGATGGAACACACTCTGGCCGCCATGCGCACCGGTGTTCACGACGACGCGGTACCCGGCCTCGGCAATCCCTTTCAGTTTCGCGACCTTGTTACCGGCCAGCATCAAACGCCCCAGCAACCCGGCATCCGAATCTTGCAACTCGGCAATCGACGTCACATGCTTTCTGGGGATGACAAGTGTATGGGTCGGTGCCTGGGGATTGATATCGTCAAACGCAACCACTAGCTCATCTTCATAGACTAGCGGTGCAGGAATGGCCCTCGCGACGATTTTGCAAAAGAGGCACTCGCTCATGGCGTAGAGCCCTTTCTCAAACCCGACCTCCCAAACCGAGTCGCCAACTCCTGATAAATCTCTTGAAGAGTGATACCGTGATACCCCAACGCCACCAAGGTATGGAACAGCAGATCTGCCGTTTCGTAGACAATCTCGTCCTTCTTCCCACCCTTCCCAGCAATCGCTACCTCGCCGGCTTCCTCGACGACCTTTTTCAGAATGCGATCGACTCCGCCTTCCAGCAGCTTGGACGTGTAGGACTCGCTCGAAGGCTGCTGCTTCCGCTCTTGAATCATCTGGTAGAGACGCTCAAGAATTCCACCCCAGGACTCGGGGGTCTTCGTCTCTGGCGAGTCCAGGCGGGAAAAGAAGCAGGACCGCTCCCCCGTGTGGCAGGTCGGGCCGACCGGCTCGACCTTCACGAGAAGGGCATCGCCGTCACAATCGAAAAACAGGTCCTTGAGCTGCAGCTTATGACCGGAGGTCTCACCCTTTTCCCATAACGTCTTGCGCGAACGGCTCCAGAAATACACCGACTTGGTCTCGACGGTCTTCTGCAGGGCCTCCAGGTTCATGAAGGCCACCATCAGCACCGTCCCGTCCCGCCAATCCTGTACCACTGCCGGAATCAGTCCCTGCGCATCGAATTTCAATTGCCCCACATCCATTATCGAACTGCCACTCCCTTCTGACGAAGATAGGCCTTCGCCTCCGGAATCGTGTGAGTCCGGAAGTGGAAAATAGACGCGGCCAGGACCGCATCGGCCTTGCCCCTGACGAATCCGTCATACAGGTGGTCCAAATTTCCCACGCCACCCGACGCAATTACCGGAATCGAAACGGCCTCCGACACGGCCGCCGTCAAGGCGAGGTCATAGCCCTGCTGCTGCCCATCCTGATCCATACTCGTAAGCAAAATCTCACCGGCCCCATACTGCGCCATCGTCTTCGCCCATTCGACGACATCCAGACCGGTCGACTTGCGGCCGCCGTGGGTGAACACTTCCCACCCCGTTGCCGGAGCGGGGCGGTGTTTGGCATCGATCGCCACAACGATACATTGAGTCCCGAATCGCTCTGCCGCTTCCTTCACAAATTCCGGCCGCTGAACCGCCGCCGTATTGATGCTCACCTTATCCGCTCCCGCATTCAACAACGCCCGGACGTCCTCAAGCGTTCGCACGCCTCCGCCGACGGTCAGCGGCATAAATACCCTCGCCGCCGTCTGCTCAACCACATCAATAATGGTTTTGCGATTCTCATGGGAAGCCGTTATATCCAAAAAACAGAGCTCATCCGCCCCTTCACGATCGTAGGCCGCGGCCACTTCAACCGGATCTCCCGCATCGCGCAAATTCACAAAGCTCACGCCTTTGACGACGCGGCCGTCTTTGACATCGAGGCAAGGAATAATACGTTTGGTCAACATAACAACTCGTGAAGCGTGAAACGTGACGCGTGAAGCGAAAAGATCAGCAACAAATTTCGCACGCCAGACCCTTACTCGGCACCAAGCGCAACAAGCGCGGCTCGATAATCTAGCTTCCCGTCGTACAACGCTTTCCCGACAATCGCGCCTTCAACCCTTGGGCCGAGCGCCTGCACGGCCTGCAAGTCTTCCACTCGCGAAATCCCCCCGGAAGCGATCACGGGAAAGGACGACAACGCCACCACCTCTCGCAGTGCCACCAGGTTTGGCCCACCCAACATACCATCGCGGGCAATGTCCGTATAGATCACGGCGCCCAAGGCATGGCCCGCCAGCTCCTTGAGTAAATCGGTCGCCTTGGTCTCCGATACCGAGGTCCAGCCTTTGACCGCCACTTTCCCGTCTCGCGCATCCAGCCCCAACAGAATCTGACGCGGAAACTCCTGGCAGGCCTTCTCCAGGAAAGACCGGTCGGTCAAAGCCACGGTGCCGAGGACAACCCTGCTCACGCCAGCGCCGAGATAACGACGCACGGTTTCGATCGACCGAATTCCGCCTCCGACTTGTATCGTTAGGTTCACGGTACGAATGATCGCTTCGATCTGGGGTAAATTGCGCGGCTCACCCTCCACCGCTCCGTTCAGGTCCACCACATGAATCAGCGTTGCACCGCCTTGCTGCCATTGCCTCGCCACAGCCGGCACATCGTCGGAATAGACCGTCTCAGCCGCCATATCGCCCTGGCGCAACCGCACGCAACGGCCATCCTTTAAATCAATCGCTGGAATAACGAGCATACAAAAACCGTCCCCCTGTTAGCGTTCGCCTGCCGTTCCAAACGGAAACTCGAGGAGCATATGGTCAACCCCGTAGGTCGCCAACTCCTCCGCCGTGACGAACATGCCCCAGCGCTCAAAAAATCCCACCAGGTCTTCAATCATCGGCCTCTGCCTCTCGTAGTAATTTCCTTCCCACAGCACTTGCCCGTCAGCTGCGACGACCTTGGCTTCAAAGCCCACCGTTGCCGGTGGATTGGCGCCAAAGCGGCCACCAACCCGCTCCTGGTACACCAACACTTGACCGATCAACGCGGCATCCGCCTTCAACTGCTTCGCGACCACGACCGCCGATGACTGGCCAACAGAAGGTTGCGCCGCGGCTTGAGAGGCGAGCACTTTTGCAGCTTCACTCGGCGCCAGCACCGTCACGCCCTGCCACGTCCTCAACCGGCTCCACAGCAACTGCGTGACAGTGTCCCCCGCGCGGGTCGGCACCGTGGCTGTTTGCCGGAAAGTCTGTTCGGTATTCGGCGGCACGGCTATCGCCATATCAGACCGGCGAGCCCCCGACGGCGCCGAGAACGTCTGGTCGACGACATCTCTGACCTGCGGCGTTGTAAGAATTGTGAACGGGACCAGAGCAATGGTACGGATCTGATAGCGCGGTAATTCAGCGAACGATTTTGTGGTCACTTTCGACCCGCTGCAGCCGGCTGCCGCCAGCACAGCCAATCCTACCAGCGCCACCGACCATCCCTTGTTGTTCATCATGCTCATTTCCATGATCCAAAATTTTTGATCAACCGCAACCCGACGGCCTGACTCTTTTCTGGATGGAACTGGCAGGCGACCACATTGTCACGCCAGATACTCGACACAAACGCCATTCCATAGTCCGTCGTGGTCGCCGCAACCGTCTTCTCAGAGGGATCGACATAGAAAGAATGCACAAAGTACCAGTACGACCCGTCTGGAATTCCGTCGAACAAGGGGCAGGGCCGCGTAATCGTGACGTTGTTCCACCCCATGTGCGGAACCTTCAACCCTCGATCGGCAGGAAATCGTTTGACCTTGCCGGGGATAATGCCGAGACCCTTGTGAATCCCAAATTCTTCACTTTCGTCAAACAGCAATTGAAGCCCCAAACAGATTCCTAGAAATGGTTTTCCAGATCGAATCGCCGCGCAAATCGATTCCGCCAGACCATAGCGCTCGATGTTGGCCATGCAATCGCCGAACGCCCCGACACCAGGCAACACCACATGGCTAGCATTCCCAATCGCACGCGGGTCACGCGTGACCACCGCCTGATGCCCCACCGCCTCAAAGGCCTTGGAGACACTGCGGAGATTGCCCATGCCGTAGTCGATTATTGCGATCATATTCACTTCATGGAGACAAAAGGTTTGAGGCTAGAGACTAAAGGAAAGCCCCTTTACCCCTCGCCAGGCCGTAAAGCCGTAACCATACCGCAACTGATGCCGTCCTGCCACTGCCAATCTACACAGCTTGACCTGCGATGCACAGCCTCCGGCTGATTCATGAAACGAAAGGGGCAGGCTCCTTTTCAGAAACCTGCCCCTTGAGACCAACATGTGTTGACCATCCTCGTGGAACTACAGCAGCCCCTTCGTCGAGAGAACTTTTCCTGCCAGTCGCTCTTCCGGCGTCGTGGCCTGATCCAACGCTTTCGCCAGGCCTTTGAAGATCGCTTCCATGATGTGGTGCGGGTTGCGGCCATACATGAGATTCACGTGCAAATTAAGCCCGCCGTGCGTGACGAACGCCTGAAAGAAGTCTTCGAACAGACCGAGGTCGAAGGCTTTGATCTTCCGATCCGGCAACGCCACGTTGTAGACGAGGTAGGGACGGCCGCTGAGATCGACCGTGACCTGCGCCAGCGTTTCATCGAGCGGGGCCGAGGCAAACCCGAACCGCTTGATTCCCGCCTTTTCACCCAAGGCTTGATGTAGGGCCTTGCCCATGACGATTCCGACGTCCTCCACCGTGTGGTGCTCGTCGATATCGATATCGCCCTTGGCCTTGACCGTCAGATCGAAGAACCCATGTTTGGCCAACAGCTCCAGCATGTGGTCGAAAAAACGGATGCCGCTGTCGATCTTCCCTTGACCGCTGCCATCCAGCGCCCAGGAAACCTGAATGTCCGTTTCCTTCGTGGCCCGATGGATCGTCGCCTGCCGATGCGTCACACTTTTCTTCATGAGAACCTGCTTTGCGCTGATTTCGCGTGGGCGTCAAACCCTTCAATGTGAGCCAATCGAACGAGATGATCCTTCACCTTGCTCAGCTCCTCTTTCGTATAGTGCACGATGTTGCTGACTTTAAGGTAGTCGTGAACGGACAAAGCCGAAAAGAAACGCGCCGTCCCGCCGGTCGGCAAGACGTGATTCGGTCCTGCGACATAATCCGCCACCGACGGGGGCGTGTAGCGCCCCAAGAACAGCGCCCCTGCATGACGGATTTTCTCTAAATAATCGAATGGCTCATCGACCGACAGGGTCAAATGCTCCGGGGCAATCTCGTTGGCCACATCGATGGCTTCGTCCATCGTGGTCACCACGAAGGCCACCGAATGGCGCGCGATGGACTTGGCAGCGATCTTTTCCCGTTGCAGCCCCTTCAACTGGCTCCCGATGAGCCGCACCACGTCCTTCGCCAACTGAGCCGATGTGGTGACGAGGTAGACCTGCGCATCTTCGTCATGCTCCGCTTCGCAGAGAAGATCTGCCGCAACATGAGCCGGCTTGGCATCGCCATCTGCGACGATGAGCAGTTCGCTCGGGCCTGCCACCATGTCGATTCCGACCGTGCCGTAGAGAAGCCGCTTGGCCGTCGCAACATAAATATTGCCGGGACCCACGATTTTGTCGACTCGCTGGATCGTCTTGGTTCCGTAGGCCATCGCACCGATGGCTTGCACTCCCCCAACGCGATAGATCTCCGTGACGCCGGCGATGTCGGCTGCGACCAGCAAATAGGGATTGATCGGACCTTTTTGCGGCGGCGTGCACATCACTACACGGGAGACACCTGCCACCTTGGCCGGAATTGCGCACATCAAAACCGACGAAGGATAGACCGCCTTGCCACCAGGCACATAGACCCCAACCGCATCGACCGGCGTCACTACCTGTCCCAGGGTCGCCTCGTTATCCTGGTACATCCACGTCTTGATGCGCTGGCGTTCGTGGAACGACGTGATCCGCTTAGCCGCAAACCGAAGGGCATCGCCCTCGTCTTTCCTGATATGGAAATAGGCCTCTTTGATTTCTTCGGGGGAAACGCGCAGCTCCGAGTCTTTCATGGAGACGCGGTCGAACTGTTTTGTGTAGCGGAGAACAGCCTTATCGCCGCCCCGTTCGACGGCTTGCAGGATCGACTTGACCGTCTTCTCGACGGCGGCTCCTTGCACGCGGGCACGCGACGCCACTTTCTTGAGTGCGGGGAGAAAGGCTCGCTCGGTAGAAGCTACGATCTTCATGTGCGCATCCGCTTGACCGTTCGACGTACCCCGCGCGAAGACTTGCGCGGAGCGGCTGTTCGAGACCCGGTTGATGTGCGGCTGACGGCCCGGAGCTTTTTGATCAGCTCTGTGACCACCGCATACTTCAGCTTCAAACTGGCCCGATTGACGACCAACCGGGCTGTGGACTGCGCGATGCACTCCACTTCGACGAGATTATGCGCCTTTAACGTGTTGCCGGTTTCAACCAGATCGACGATCCGATCAGCCAGACCGACCAACGGCGCCAGTTCAATCGAACCGTACAGCTTGATGATTTCGACCGGCACGCCGCGCTGATTGAAATACCGCTCGGTAATCTTCGGGTACTTGGTCGCGACCCGAATTTTCGAGGACAGCCTGTCACGTGAGACCTGCCCCTTGAGCGCAGCGACGGCGATTCTACACGCTCCGAACCCTAAATCCAATGGTTCATATACGTCGCTGTCCTGCTCCATCAACACGTCTTTTCCAACAATCCCGACGTCCGCCGCGCCATATTCGACATAGGTCGGCACGTCGGTCGGCCGCACGATCAGGAATGTCATGCCGATCTCCGGACAGGGGAACACCAGCCGGCGACTCTCCGTGGAGAGACTGCCCATGGCATAGCCCGCTCGGCGAAAGACCTCCAGCGTGAGGTCCAACATTTTCCCCTTCGACAAGGCAATCGTCAGCATGATGTCAGCGAGTCTCGGCCTGAGCCGCTCCCTCTTTGTGACGGGTGATCGTCGCACCCAACCCACGCAACTTCTCTTCCATCCGCTCGTAACCACGGTCCAGATGGTAGACCCGGAGAATCTCCGTCGTGCCTTCCGCCGCAAGACCGGCCAACACCAATCCGGCGCTTGCGCGAAGATCGGACGCCATGACCGGAGCCCCGGTCAATTTGGTCGGCCCGGTCACCACCGCCCGATTGCCCTCGACTTTAATCTCGGCCCCCATCCGTCGCAACTCTTCGACATGCATAAACCGGCTTTCGAACACCGTCTCCGTAATCACGCTCGTGCCCTCAGCCGCCGTCATCAAGGCCACCATCTGCGCCTGCATATCGGTGGGGAACCCAGGATACGGCAACGTCCGGATATCGATCCCTTTAAGCCGTGATGCCGCATTGAGGTGAATCCGGTCCTTCTCCACCTGTATCTCAACGCCGGCTTCCCGCAGCTTCATCAGCAACGCATCCAGATGATTCGGACGGCATTGATTGAGCGTGACCGCTCCTCGCGTAATAGCCCCGGCCACAAGATACGTCCCCGTTTCAATGCGGTCCGGAATAACATCGTGATCGCTCCCCTGCAACTCACGGACACCTTCGATCGTGATGACATCCGTCCCTGCCCCGACGATGCGAGCCCCTCGTTTCACGAGAAAGTTCGCGAGGTCTACGATTTCCGGTTCCTTCGCGGCATTTTCGATAACCGTGGTCCCTTGGGCGAGCGACGCGGCCATCATCAGATTTTCCGTTCCAGTGACTGTCGGCGTATCACAATAGATCTGCGCGCCCCTCAACCGCTTCGCTTTGGCGCGAATATACCCGTGTTCCATCGAAACTTCCGCACCCATTTTGGCCAGCCCGGCAAGATGGAGATTGACAGGCCGCGACCCGATGGCGCAGCCACCGGGCATCGACACCGTCGCTTCCCCCCATCGCGCCAACAGCGGCCCCAACACCAGCACGGACGCCCGCATGGTTTTCACAAGATCGTAGGGAGCCTGAGTCGAGCTGATCATCCCTGCATCGATGACCGCACGATTCCCCTCATGACGGATCTTCGCACCCAAGATCCCCAACAGCTTCCCCATGGTGACAACGTCCACCACGCGAGGCAGGTTGGTAATCACGCACTCGCCGCCGCCAAGAATGGTGGAGGCTAAGATCGGCAACGCGGCATTCTTGGCCCCGCTGATCTGGACCTCTCCCCGAAGCGGCATCCCGCCGGTAATGACAATACGATCCACCGTCTATACCCCTACTCGCTCCACAATCACGACCCGCTCAAGCCCCGCTTCGTCATAGACCAGTCGAAGGAATCTGTACCCTGGTATCTGGTCGACAATCCGGCGCATCGCACGAGCCTGACCGGCTCCAATTTCCATAATCACGGCGCCGCCGGGAGACAGGTATCGACCAGATTCCTGCAATAACCGTTCGTGCAACTCCGTCCCCTGCGGACCTGCCACCAGCGCGCCTCGCGGCTCGAACAACTTCACTTCCGGCTGAAGCGTCGCCCACTCGGTCTCTGCAATGTAGGGAGGATTCGAGACGATGACATCAACACGTCCTTCCAGCGCCCGCCCTGCCAAGGGCGCTACCAGATCGCCTTCCAGCCATGCGATGCGCTCGCCGACCCCATGCCGGATGGCGTTCTGCCTGGCGACAGCGAGCGAGGGGCTCGAAAGATCGGTCGCCATCACCCGCGCATGAGGCCGCAGCCGCGCAATCGCCACGGCAATGCAGCCGGATCCCGTGCACACATCGACGATAGTAGCCTGCCGCTCGGCAGAAATCCGTTGCGCGACATACTCCACCAGTAATTCGGTCTCCGGCCTCGGAATGAGCACCGCCGGATTCACATCAAACTCCAGCCCGCAAAACTCCTGGGTCCCTAAAATATACTGCAGGGGCTCGCGCCCAACCCGCCGCTTGATCAGCCCCCGCGCGGCCACCAACTCGGCGGGAGACAGCAATCGATCTCGATCGGCAATCACATGATGTGCGGGAAGGCGGAGCACATGCTCCACAAGCCACAGCGCTTCCTGCCCCGCGCTCTCGATACCGGCCTGTTCCAGCAGCCGTCGCGCCTCGGCAATCAACTCACCGAGCGTCGCCTGACCTGTCGACTGCGGAATAGGAGCCACCGCATCCATAATAATTACGCCGCCCCCACTTCTTGCTGACGCTGCGCTTTCAAGGCTTGGACAAATTCGTCAAGATCGCCTTCGAGCACCTGCTCTAGCTTATGCAACGTCACACCGACGCGATGATCGGTCACCCGATTCTGCGGGAAATTGTAGGTGCGGATCTTCTCGCTTCGCTCGCCTGTGCCCACTTGGGCTTTGCGATTCTGCGCGGTTTCCGCATCCTGCCGCTCCCGCTCCGCCTCGACAATTCTGGCCCGCAGGGTCCGCATCGCCTTGGTGCGATTCTTCAGCTGCGACCGTTCGTCCTGGCAGCTCACCACCACACCGGTCGGAATATGGGTAATCCGCACCGCCGATTTGGTCGTATTGACGCTCTGGCCTCCGGCGCCGGACGAACAGAAGGTATCGATGCGGAGATCCATGGGATCGATATGCACATCTACCTCGTCCACTTCCGGCATGACGGCAACCGTGACGGTCGAGGTATGAATCCGGCCGCTGGCCTCCGTCACGGGAACCCGCTGCACCCGATGGACCCCGGCTTCGAACTTGAAATGGCTATAGGCGCCCTTGCCTTCGATCAGCGCCACGACTCCCTTGTAGCCCCCGCCCGTCGTTTCCGTCGCTTCGACCACATCGACCTTAAAGCCTTTGATCTCCGCGTACTTGCTATACATGCGGAACAGATCTCCGGCAAAGAGCGCCGCCTCATCTCCGCCGGTTCCGGCGCGGACTTCGAGGAGCAGACTCTTTTCGTCCCGCGGATCCTTGGGAATGAGCAGCCCCTGGGCCTGCTGCTCGATCTCCTGCTGCTGGCGTGTGAGCTGGGCGCTCTCCTCTGCAGCCATCTTATGCATCTCGGCCCCTGCCGCAGGATCAGCGAGGATTTGCGCGGCTTCGTCCAGCTGCTTGGCATTGTCACGATAGATGGCCAGCAGCTTGGCCGCCGGCTCGATATCCGTCCGCTCTTTATTGACCTTGTGTAGCTGCGAGGGCTGGCTCATCAGAGAGGGGTCCATGAGTTGATTGGTCAACTCGTCGTAGCGAGTGGCCAATACTTCCCATTTTTTCAGTAAGACTGCTTCCATGACCCCGTTTCCTCTGCGTCGCGCTCAACCTTTGCCACACAAAAACAAAGGGACCCTGCCCCTCAGCGAAGCAGGGTCCCTTGTATGACCTCTTCTCGAACTACTTTTCTTTCTTCGCGTACTTCTTCTTGAATCGCTCAACGCGGCCTTCGGTATCAATGATTTTCTGCGTCCCCGTGAAAAACGGATGACAGTTCGAGCAGATATCGACATTGATGTCGCCGCCCGTCGACCGGGTCTTATATTTATTGCCGCAGGCGCAATGCACCCCGACTTCCCGATACACGGGATGAATACCCTTCTTCATAATTCCCACTCCCCTGACGTCAAAGTCATCGACCTTCGCCCATTCGAAGGCCTGCTACTGTATCCTGTCTTGGCGGCCAGATACAAGTCGGATGTTATCGATTCATCGACTGCAAGAACTCCTGATTGGTCTTGGTGCCGTGCAGCTTGTCCATCAGGAACTCCATGGCTTCCATCGTCCCAAGCGGACTCAACACCTTGCGGAGAATCCACATCTTGTTGAGACGATCCTTGTCCACCAACAGCTCTTCTTTTCTCGTCCCGGACTGGCTGATATCGATGGCCGGGAAGAGCCGCTTGTCGGCCAGACGGCGATCGAGATGGACTTCCATGTTGCCGGTCCCCTTGAATTCTTCAAAAATGACATCGTCCATCCGGCTGCCGGTATCGACAAGAGCTGTCGCCATAATGGTCAGACTGCCGCCATGTTCGATGTTGCGGGCAGCCCCGAAGAACCGTTTCGGGCGCTGGAGGGCGTTCGAGTCCAACCCCCCCGACAACACCTTGCCGCTCGGAGGCGCAATCGTATTGTAAGCACGCGCCAGACGGGTAATGCTGTCCAGCAGCACCACGACATCTTTTTTATGCTCGACCAGCCGTTTCGCCTTTTCAAGAACCATTTCGGCCACTTGGGCATGGCGCTGGGGCGGCTCATCGAAGGTGGAACTGATGACTTCGGCCTTGACCTGCCGTTGCCAGTCGGTAACTTCTTCCGGCCGCTCATCGATGAGCAGCACGATCAAGGTCACTTCTTTATGGTTCTTGATAATGGCCCGAGCGATGGCCTGCAACATCATCGTTTTCCCGGTTCGCGGGGCCGCGACGATCAGCCCGCGCTGGCCCTTGCCGATCGGGGTCGTGAGCTCCATCACGCGGGTGCAATACTCTTCACGGTCGAACTCAAGGTTCAACCGTTCTTCGGGATAGAGCGGCGTCAGGTTATCGAAGAGGATCTTGTCGCGAGACACTTCGGGATCTTCAAAATTGACCTTCTCGACCTTGAGCAGCGCGAAATACCGCTCGCTCTCCTTCGGCGGCCGGATCTGCCCGGAGATCGTGTCGCCGGTGCGCAGATTGAAACGCCGGATTTGCGAGGGGGAAATGTAGATGTCGTCGGGGCCTGGAAGATAGTTCGAATCGGGAGCACGCAGGAACCCGAAGCCGTCAGGAAGCGTTTCGAGCACGCCCTCGCCAAAGACCACGCCGTTATTTGCGGTCTGCGCCTGCAGGATCGCGAAAATCAATTCCTGCTTCCGCAGGTTGGGTGCGCCATCGATCTTCAGATCGCGTGCCACCTCATTGAGATCGGCGATAGACTTCTGCTTCAGCTCCGCGAGATGCATAACCTCCCCCTTTGTTTGCGTCATGAGTATCCTCTCAAGCCCTCGGCTGCATCGTCATCGGCAGCGCTCGCACATGGTGAACCATGGGAAATTGTCCAGAAACTGAATGAATGGCACTACGTTGATGATCTATGTCGTGTGTGTCAGCTAAAAGAGGATGACCCGTGAAGGACTTATTTGGTTGCGCCCATCGCTTATCAGGATACGATTCTGTCTCATAACAGCGGATATCGTCGCAAGCAGGAATTCATGCCGAGCTGACTCGTCTCTCACCTGAGCAATTGTAGATTATTTCGAGATGCGCCCCGGAAGTCTTGTGTGTGGAGAGAACGCTGAGCTGAGATATTGGTCAGAGAATAGCGCGGGCGGCGCGCCTTGTCAATATGAATCACCCTCTTTTTTTACCGACACCCTCCTCCGCTCTTAGTCAGATCCAACTGAGACAGCCTCCCCTAACCGCACAAATACGTTGACGCTGCGGTTGCAGCGCAAAAGAACGATGTGCTAAATGAGGAGTTTCTCCAGAGGCATACCATGGCGCATGACGACGAACAGGAACAGTACGAGCGAGTGTTTACGCTCTCCGAGGCCAATCGCCTCATCCCCCAACTTAACTCCAAGCTGATATCAATCCAACAAGCCAAGACCGTCTTGGCTCGCACGAAGGAAGAGATCCAGAAAGCCAGCGCAAGGGCTGAATATGGCGGCGGCAGTACCGTTGGGCACCTGTATATCTCGGGCCTTCAGCAGGTCAGCACGAATCTTCAGGCCATTCAGGAGCTCGGCATCCTGGTGAAGGACCTGGATCTCGGTCTCTGCGACTTTCCTCATCTTCGTGACGGTCGAGTGGTCTATCTCTGCTGGAAGCTCGGAGAGCAGGAAGTTCGCTGGTGGCATGAAACGACCACCGGCTACAAAGATCGCTGCCCGCTAGAGGATCTGGCCTGAACCTATCAGCGCACCTTACCCCTTCGAGGCACCTATGAAGTTCGTCATTCTCGGATTCGACGGCCCGGATGGAGAGGCCAAGCGAAAAATCTACCGTCCTGCGCACCTTGCCAATATGGAACCCCTTGATGCGCAAGGCCGGGTTGTGCTGGCCGGCCCGCTCACGGATAAAACCGGAAGCCTGATCGTCATTGAGGCGGACTCACTGGAAGACGCACAGCGGTTCGCCCACGAAGATCCCTATACCGTCCACGGTGTATTTGAACGCGTCGAAGTCCACCCATTTACTCAGGTCTTTCCGAAAGAACGGTAGCCCAAGGACCTATCGCCCTGCGCCCGCACCCGGTACTTCCCTTACCCCGCTTTCGTTACATTGCCCCTTCAGCCATCGAGCGGTATAGTTATGCGATGAAACGGTACCGACAACTGCTCTGCCATTCCCTCGTCGCACTTTTCTTATGGGGGCCTCCTGCCTTCGGCGCCTCCACGAAAATCGTCATCGCCGACAGTCAATATGTCATGGCCGATGGCGACACCCTGGCCGGTGCAGAGGAAAAAGTTCTCCAGCGAGCCCAACGCAAAGCGGTGGAGGAAGCGGGCGTCTATCTCGAAGCTACATTTCGCGACGTGGAGAAGGAGTCTGGCGGAAGAAGCACGCAAACCAGTTCGCTGGAAATCAGAACAATTGCCGCAGCCATCACGGAAACGGAAATCCTCGAGTTCAGGCGCTCCTTCGAGCTGAATCGCCCTGTCTTCTTCGTGCGCATTCGCGCCACGATCAATTTAAGCAGTCTGGCGGAGGCAATACGCCGACTTCAATCCGACCAGCAACTCGCACAACACTTTCGCCAGCTCCAGCAGGAAAACCACCAATTACGCTCGCAATTGCAAGAGCTTCAACAGCAGCCGGTCGGCGTCCGCATGCTGGCCATTGAGCCGAACGGAAAATCCGTCTCATACCAACGGGCCCACGCGATACTCGAAACCGCTCTCCACACACAGAATCTGCGGGACAAGATCCAGCTCAGCACAGACGCCGCCACCCTCGACGATCACTACGCCGATCCGTTGATTGTGCGGGGGCAAACCTACCTCCGGCTCGTCTCGCTGGCTTTTTCCCAACAGGCTCAGGCATTGGACTATACCGGCTATCTGGACAAAGCCCGAACGGACTTCGATCGCGCCATCACGCTCGATGCCAAGAACGTCTGGGCATGGGTTGGGAAGGGAGACGTGCTCACGTGGCTGAAACAATCGAACGAGGCGGCTGCTGCCTACGAGCAAGCGCTTGAACTCGATCCGTTTGCCGACATCGCTCGCCAACGCCTCATCAGCCTCTACACGACACAAGCCCGGCGTCAGGCGAACGGCAAGTCCTGGCATCAGGCGTTGGCCACGCTCAAGAAGCTCCTCAACGCCCAAACGCCTGAAAGCTGGATTCCCTATCAAAAGGAGGCCTATGCACTGCGGGGCGAGATCTACCTCAAGCTGAACCAGCCGGAGCAAGCGCTTGAAGATCTTTCCACCGTGATTCGAGTCGATCCCACCAATGCAGCGGCCCTACTGACGAGGGCAAAATTATATCGAGAACGGCTACAAGGCCGACTCGCCAAAGATGACCTTGAGCGAGCCTGTGTCCTCGGCTCCATTCCAGCCTGCGAACAATTACCTTAATGCCGCGCAACACGTTGAATGCATGTTGGTAATTCACGTGCGCACGGCCCAGGCCTGGCGGGCCGAGGCATACCGATTGGTTTGACAGGCCAAAAAACCAACCCCTATAATACGCTCGTTCCAGGAGGCGAGAGTGGCCGGCCGCAGGCCACGTCAGCATCTTGGGACGAAAGACCTAAGCCGCCCTCATTCGATAGCCCAAAATTTCGCAATGGTGGGCCTTCTGCGAGGTTGCGGGTAGCACGGAAAAAGCTTAGAGTAAAGAAGGTCAAGATCATCGGAAAACCTCTGTTTCCCGTTCTTTAACCCCTTGCCGGAGAGTGAGCTGTAATGACTCAGTATCGTGTCCTTCCAGGCCCGGAACATTTTCTTCCTCCAGCGGCTGCCAGCATGGGCATTTGTTTGCCGAACCCTGGGGAAGCTCACATCAACGGTGTCATCGTCCCGGAGGAGAAGGCGTATGAGGAGGCAGCCAAGCAATTCCTCATGGCCAAAGTACCGACCATTTTCCCGGGCCCCTTGGTCCTGTGGGCCTGGAATGAGAAAGCGGCCAAGAAGGCCACCGCCGTCCGTCACCTCTACAACACGCTGAAAGAATGCGTGCAGCCCGGGCAAACGCCCATGCTGATCCCGATGCCGGACTACCGCCCCAAATACCCCAAGATCAATCCTGAAGTCGAAATCAATCCCAACCACCCGAATCTGACCATCTGGCACAATAAAATCGATTGCTGCATGTTCATCGGGGTCCACTGCCACCAGGCGAACCTGGCGCTCAAAATCATTCGAGGCGGCACCTCCTGCTACACGATTGCCATGTGCGCGCAAGCCGGCCATGAAGATGCGATGCTGTCGTTCCGCGACGCATCGGTCGAAAAAATCATGAAACTGGCCGAGTGGGTGAAGAAGTTGAAAGGGACAGTCCAACCACGGCTGACGTCAGCCAAGAGCGGAGCCTCAAACTAAGCCGTTTGAAGTTCTGACGAACGCAAAAGGAGGCCGATCATGGCAGACACACATTCGGTCATCGGCACGAAAAACAAAAAAGGGCAGACCTTTACCGACACCTGGAAGATGATGAACGAGGCACCCCGTACGCCGTCGTTCTATACGGGCAGCGAAGTCATTAAAGAAGCGCTTCGGCGGGCCAGCTGTGACGTCATGATCGCCTACCCGATCACTCCGCAGAGCGAAGCGGCCGCCTTGATCGGCGAACTCTTTGCCGAGGGATACATCGGCGACTACTTCCGCGGTGAAAGCGAATTCGCCGTCATGTCGCAATGCGCGGGAGCGGCCTTCGGCGGCGCACGCGTCTTTACGACGACCGCGGGCCCCGGCACGATGCGGGCGATGGAAAACTTCCCGATGTGGTCCGGCGCGCGGCTGCCGATCCAGATGATCGTCACCTGCCGCGGCATCAACTCGCCGCTGTCGATTCAACCGGACACACTCGAAATCGCCTACCTCTTGAATACCGGCATGCTCGTCTGGCATGCGGAAACTGCGCAGGACTTCTTCGATTGGATCCTCAAGGGCTACATGGTCTCGGAAGAGCCGGATGTGCACCTCCCCTTGGCGCTGTGCTGCGATGGATTCTTCGTCACGCACACCAAGGACGTGGTCAATCTCACCCCGGCCGATATGTGCCTGCCCCCCTATGACCCTTACCGCTCACCCGTGCCCTGCATGGACATGGAATGTCCGCCGGTCCGGATGATGCGCGATCCCTTCGTCATGAAAAGCAACTACATCAGCTACGCCACGCACGCGTCCTGGCAGCAGGAAGTCTGGGCGGCGGTGGAACGGTCACGCAAACACACGATCAAATGGCTGAACGGGCTGGTCGAGACGGAAAATACCGACGCCGAGGTCATCATCGTCGCCTCGGGTACGGCTGTGTCGCAGGGACGCGAAGCCATCCGGCTCCTCGAAGACGAAGGCATCCGTTGCGGACTGGTCAAGGTCAAGGTCTTGCGGCCATGGCCGGGCGAAGAAATCCGTGAAGCCACGAAGAACGCCAAACACATCATCGTCCCGGAATTTAACGTGACCGGCTGGCTGGCCAAGGAAATCAAAGCCACCATCCCCAACAGCGAACGGGTGCATGCAGGCCCACGCGTCTGCGGCGGCATGACGATGCCACCGGAAATCATCGTCTCCGAAATCAAGACCCTGCTCGGCATACGCACCGTATCGATGGCCAGTCGCGGCTGATCGGATCGAGGCAAGCACGCACTAAACGCCCTGAATAAGACGCACGTATTGAGGAGGCCATCATGAGCAAGGAACGTATCAAGATTTCTGAAGACCTGTACGACATCATGCCGTCCGACTATCAAGACCTGGTTAAGAGCGCGACCTACGGCAAAGAAGACCGGGGCTGGAAAGATATCGGCAACAGCAAGGAACTGATCGAGCAGCACTCCCTCTGCGCCGGCTGCCCTGAGTCCATGGCCTTCCGCTACATCCTGGCCTCCTTGCCTAACCCCGAAGACACCGTCATGGTCGGCTCCACCGGCTGCACCAGCCTGGTGTTCCCCATGGTGGCCGTGCATAATATCCATTCCCTCTTCGGCAACCAGAACGCGATCGCCTCCGGCTTGAAACGCGCCTTGAGCGTCCGTTTCCCTGGCCGGACGAAGGACGTGGTCGTGCTGGCCGGTGACGGCGCCACCGTCGATATCGGCCTCGATATGACGTTGCAGGCCTGGTTCCGCCAGGAAAAGTTCACCACGATTTGCTTCGACAACGAACTGTACGCCAACACGGGCGGACAGGAGAGCGGTCTGATGCAGAAGGGATTCGTGGCCAAGATGGCGCCGGTCGGGAAACTCTTCGACAAGGTCCGCCTGCCTGAAATCGCCCGTGAATCAGGCTGCCACTACGTGGTCCAATGCACCGTCAGCAAGCCCTCTCTCATTGAGAAGGTCATCAAGAACGCGGTCATGATCGCGCGGGAAATCGGCCCGACCTACCTCCAGCTCTATACCCCCTGTATTCTCGAAATCGGGAAGAACAGCATGGAAGGGCTCCAGGAAATGCGCGACTCGGAAAAGCCGACCGAGCGGTTTGCCTACAAAGAGTACGTCAGCGAACCGGCCAAGCAACTCCTGGCAGAGATGGCCGCCAAGGACAAAGAAAAGAAGGCCGCGGCCAAGCAGCTCGCCGCTCAGGGCGCCTAATCAGATTCTGGAGGAGAGACAACCATGATCAAGAAAAGACTCAACATCCGGATGTCGGGATTAGGCGGGCAAGGCGCCGTCACCGCGGCGCATGTCCTGGCCATGGCCGCCAACCGCGACGGCAAATTCTCGATCTCCAATCCCTTCTTCGGCGCTGAAAAGCGCATGGCGCCGGCGGAGAGCTATTGCCGGATCGGCATTGAGCGCATCTACGACCGTGGCGAGCTGGTATTCCCGGACGTCATCCAGGTGTTCCATCCGCAGGTCATCACCATGGGGAAGAGCTATACGATGCCCTTCTACTCCGGGGTGAAAGAAGGCGGCCTCGTCATCATCAACTCCGACCAGAATCTGTTGTCCGACGAAGACGTGCAGCGGCTGAAGGACCTCAACGTCTCCTTGTTCTACATCGCGGGCACCGAGCTCGCGATCGAAGTGGCCGGCACCGAGCTCTCGACGAATATGGCGATGATCGGATCGGTCGCAGGCATCACCAAATGCGTCTCCATGGAAGCCCTTGACGGCGCCTTGCAGGAACGGTTCGGAAAGAAGTTCGTCGCCTCGGGCGGCACCGCGTCCTTGGACGAAGCGATCAAGAAGAAATTCGCCAAAAAGGAAATGTTGCTGGCCAAGAACCTGGCAACGGTGAAGGCGGCCTATGAAATCGCCAGTAAATGGGCCGATGAGAATAAGTATGAGCTGCGAGTCGGCAATCCTGCCGTGGCGGCTTAACGAGAGAAGGAACCAGCTCGCATGTATAACGTAGCGCAAGTCATCGATGAGAAATGCGTGGCCAAGAAGGGCTGCCGGCTCTGCATCATGTATTGTCCGGAAGCCAACTGCCTCGACCTCAATCCAACCAAGATGGTCGCGGAAGTGAACATCGATCGCTGCAAAGGCTGTGAGCTTTGCGTGATCGTCTGCGACGCGGCCAAACACAATGCCATCAGCATGCAAGCCGTCAGCGCCACCGGGCAGCTGATTGCCCATAAAGGCGAGTCAGCCGCCATTGGGCAAGCGTACCAAGGATAGTCGTTTCGTGTAGCGGGTCTCCCGCGCAAGACCCCATGGCGCCTGCGCTATGGGGTTTTTTGTTGGTGCCATGTGGAGGAAACAGATGGAAGCCGAAGACAACGTCATTCAGGAACTCCTGCAAGAGATCACCGGACTGCTCAGCGAGTACCCTAAAGCGCTTGAACGGCGTGCCGCCGATATCCATACCAGCGGGAAAGACCCGGAGCTGGCGCAGGCGCTCATCAAAGCTGCCGACACCATGCGCGACAGCGGGAATCTCTATCTAACCTGGGCGAAGCACTACGCCTCCGTCGCAGCGGGCAATACCGATGCAAGCTCGGATGAAGACGAGACTGAGGATTTCGACGTCTAATGAAATAGAGGCGGCAAGAACGCCTATTGCCCTGATAAAAAAAGTCTATCCCCCAACTGAAATCTTTTGCTAGAATGCGCGCTCCGACGACGGATCGTCTTGTTCCCCGGTAGCTCAGTTGGTAGAGCAGCCGGCTGTTAACCGGCTGGTCGCAGGTTCGAGTCCTGCCCGGGGAGCCACAACTCCAAGGCCTTCGAGACCTCTCTCGAAGGCCTTTGTCGTCTACAGTGGGAAGACTCCCCTTCCAGCTTGCCCCGCTCTAGCGATTCATACTGCGGAACCGTAGAACATTCTTTATGATGCCCCCTATGGCACCACCTGACTGGCGAGAGTTCGCACCGGCAGCCCTGCTCCGCAACCCACACCTCATGACCATCGTCCCAGGCTATTGGCCTCGCCGAACGCTTCTTGCCGGGATACCGACAGAATCACGGCTGTTTACCACCGCGCCTCATACCCAATTACTCGGCTTCTGCCATTGGCAGCCAGACCGGACAGCCTGCCAGACCCTGGTGCTCGTGCATGGACTTGAGGGAAGCAGCGAGTCGCACTACATGCAGGGAATTGCCTCGAAGGCCTATCGCGCAGGTATGAACGTCATCCGCATGAACCAGCGGACCTGTGGCGGGACCGAACACCTGACGCCGACCCTCTACAACAGCGGCTTAAGTCAAGACTATCGATCCATTGTCTGTGAATTGGCGGACCTGGACGGACTCAACCGCATCTGGCTGGTCGGCTATTCAATGGGAGGGAATCTCGTCCTGAAAGCAGCGGGAGAGCTCGGTTCGTCGGAAGCGGCGCTGGCCGGCGTGATCGCGGTCTGCCCGAATATCGACCCGACGCAATGCGCCCAAGCCCTTGAAGAGCCTCGGAACTGGCTCTATCACTATCACTTCTTAACCAGACTCAAAGCACGCATGAAGCGCAAAGCGGCGCTCTTTCCCGACAGATGGAGCCTCACCGGGCTTGACCGCATCCGCGTCATCAGCGAATTTGACGACCGCTACACAGCCCCGGACGGAGGATACGCCAGCGGACCGGACTACTACGATCGCGCAGGTGCACGGCATGTATTGGAAAAGATTGCGGTGCCGACTATCATCATCACCGCGCAGGACGATCCCTTTATTCCCTACTCGATGTTTTCCCTCGCGGCCATCACTCGCAACCCCCACATCAAGCTGACGGCACCCCACTATGGCGGCCATTGCGGATTCGTTCAGCGATACCGGCAGGATGAGGACCGCTTTTGGGTAGAGAACAGAATTATCGAATCGATCAGCGCATTCTGAGAAATATGCGAAGACACGCACTCTCTGAGTCGAGTCGAAGCGACCTCAGCCACCTGAGACGCGCAGGCCTGACAGATCAGGTCGTGTGAAGATGGGCGCGCACTTCCTGCACGTAGGTTCTAAATGGATCCGGCATGGGAAAGGGTGCCTGGCCGCGCAACTGGAAAATCGACCAGTTGATCACATAGGAGGGAGAAAACCGTTCCTCCGGCCTGAGATCAGCCGGTCCATCGAGAGATCCTGACGCCAGCAAATGTCGAACGAGTTCACCCCGCCCAAAAGCCCTGGTGTTGCGAGGTGGATGGTCCATGGACAAGGCGATCGCCTTGTCGGTGGTGAGTCGTGGAACCCGCCCTTCTTCCATGAGACCATAATACAGCCCCTTGCCCTGATGGAGGTTGTGATACTCCAGATCGAGGCTCTTCAAGACCGGGTCTGCCCAGGTCAGCTGCTCCGCCTCGCGAAAGGTTTCGAGCAGCCATAACTTCGAGGCCCAATCGACCCGGCCCACCAGCTTCGCATAGTCTCCGCGGAGGTCTTGCAAGACTGCTTCCCATTGATCGAGCACCCAATCGGTTTCGTCGTCCTGCCCCCGGTAGTGTGTTTGCGCCGCCGCAAGAAACGCTTCCTGGATATCGATCGCGGACATCGTCTTCCCCGATTGCAGCCTGACGATCCATTGCCGGTCCTGATCCTGTGACAGCTCCTGCATGGTTTCGACCGGTTCATGGAGCTCCAGATCGAGCGGCGCATGGCCCTCTTCGATCAATTGAAGGACCAGCCCTGTCGTGCCCAACTTCAAG
This sequence comes from Nitrospirota bacterium, assembly GCA_041178465.1. Taxonomy (GTDB): domain Bacteria; phylum Nitrospirota; class Nitrospiria; order Nitrospirales; family Nitrospiraceae; genus Palsa-1315. The sequence goes on along the minus strand of JBEGVJ010000050.1, from coordinate 10,309 downwards.
GCCGTCGCCACCTCTGCCATATTCGAATCGCCGAGTAACAGATGGATACGGCGGTATTGATTCGGGTCTGCCAGCGGTTCATCCCTCGTATTCACGATGGCCCGATTCTGCTGCACCCATTCAAAGAAGTCGTTCACGATGTAGTCGGCGCGCTGAGAAATCTGAAACGGCATGGCAGGCTGTTGCCCATGGCGGTGGCTCGATCCCCGCGGCACGATAAGCCGATCCATCTCTATCCACGCGTCCTGGGGCCCGGCCATGCCGACACGGCCTGCCCCGGTAAAGATCTGCCTGGTGACCAGGAACGTCACGAAGGGCCCGAGGCCACGCCTGGTAAAGGGAAACCCGCGCGATACGAGATAGTTCTCGTGCGACCCGAAGGTCGCATCGGTTTCATGGTCCACATTGTTCTTGATCAACGACACCTGGTCGGCCAGACCGAGCTCGTGAACGGCGTCCTGCAGCAACTGATCGCCGGCCCTGTCGGCGGCCACCACATCGCTCAGCGATTCACATTCCGGCGAAGCCCACTCCAGATGCCCCATGTCGAGGTACAGGCGCCCGGCATTGGTGAGAAATCCCCCGTTGCCGGGCGGTTCATCATGCCCCCGATGGTGCAGGTCCAGCACGCCGCGCCGCTGAACGTGAAAGAGATGGTCTCGAATCTTGTGGGCAAACCAGGTGGGAGAATGGTCGGGCTGGTCTTCATTCACCAAGAGCCCGTACTCGGTTTCAAGTCCGAAAATACGGTTCAACATTTTAGTTCGCCACGACTGATTGCAGCGCCTTGGGCAGGAGACCTGAGAGATCCGCCTGCTTGAGCGACCGATACTTCGACGTACCGGGAGCCTGGCGCTCAAGGACCGCGCACTCGATCGTCCGGCCGCTGACGATGCCACGCACATGAGCCATCAGCACATCGGCGCCGGGAGTCGCAGGGGCCGATGAACCGGCCCCGCTTGCCTGTGGATCAGCCTCAGCCCGTTGGTCCGACTCTTCCTGTTGATGCGCCAGGGAACCGATCGCCCAGGCGCGCAACGACAGATCCAACGCTTGCTCCAATGACAGAGTCGCGGGCGTCTGCTCCTTCAGATAGGCCGTCATCTTCAGCTGAGCGGCAGGAGTGGCAGCCAACACCGCGCAGCCCGTCGTCTCCTCGAACGTGCCGTCGTAATTGATCGTCAGGAGCGCGTCCTTCTCCGGCTTCTGCCCCAACTCTGCGACCAGAATGCGCACGATGAACGGCGCCTTATACACTTCTTCGAAGGCCTGCTTAATGATGGGAGCAATACCGTATTTCACCAGCCTCGATCCCGTGACATCCGACGGCGAGCGGTTGAACCCTTCGACATGCGCCATTTCGAGCAGGCTGAAACGAAGCTTTTCCAAATCCGTGGGATGCCCCATTCCGCCCAATGCCAGCCGGTCGTAAATCTCGTAGAGCTTCGGGGTCCCCTTGCTCACCGTCGTTAGGAGGATGCCTCCATCATAGGTCAATGCAACGACCGGGCTCCCCTGCTTGAACTGTTCGTCGAGATACTGGCGGCGATTGCCGACCGCTTCCACCCAGCGATAGGGTTCTTCATACATAACGCACCACCTGTGATTCATAGAGGGGTTTCAAGGTCGCATCCGGCACCGTCTGCACGCCGGCCCCGGTAATCAACTTGATCACGGGGTAGAGACTCGCCTCCCGGTTTACGCCGCCGGTCGCCGAATCGAACTCCGCCGCGCTCGTGAGCAGCCGCAAGGCCTGCACCATCGCCTGTTCTTCAGGCAGCCGATTGAGGGGCTGATCGCCCCAGGTATTCAGATAGTGCAGGATGCCCCGGATCGTAGGGGAACCGGACCCGGACACGGCATACTCCACGCCCTCAAATTCCGCCCCAAGGATATCGTAAAAATAAATCTTGGCTGACCCCTGCTCCAGATCATAGCCGGCAAACACCGGAACCACCGCGCCGGTCCCGGCCAAGGCAGCCGGCACATTGTCCTTCAACAACTTGGAGACCGCGCGCAACTTGCCGTCGAAGCTCAACTCTTGCAGCTGCGTTCTCCGGTAGTATTTGAAGGAATGTTCCAGGACCCGCACCATTTCATAGGCAGTCGCAGGGACTCCGGCAATCGCCATCACACTGTGCCGATCGATCTCCAGCACCTTGTCCGTGCGATCGTACATCACCATATTGCCGGCGGTCGCGCGACGGTCGCCTGCCACCAGCACGCCATCGCAATACTTGAAGGCCAGAATCGTCGTGGCATTCGTCATCGCATGACCGGCCCCCATCGCCGCCGGCACGCTGAGCGTATAGCCCTGCTCTTTCAACAGCTGAAGAAAATCCCCTTGCATCCCCATCTTGAAAACCTCTCGTGAAGCGTGAAGCGTGAAACGTGAAGCGTCAGGCGATCGACCATCAGAACTTATCCATTCACGCCTAACCCCCTTACCCCTAACGTCTTTACTGCCCCGTTCTCTGCCGATACCGCTCCGCCTGCTTCGGATCAACCTTCCGCATACGCTTGAGCAAATTGTCTTTGTCCGGCGACCCTGTCTCAGGCCGTTTCGGTCCGCTCCCCTCCTCGGATGGGCTCGGAGCCTTCGGCATCGGGCTGCCGGGGCCTTCACGGCGTTCCGGCATTGAGCTGTAGTTCATGATCGGGACTCCTTTTCTCTGTTCCACTCGGTCAGCGCATCCATCGGGGATGCCGCGCGCTCGAAAAGCTGCGCGCAAGCTTGCACGTCCTGAGGCTCGAAGAGATCGCCCATTTCCAACGTTCGCGGAAGCAGCCCCCCGCTGAACTGAATCCGCTCCCACTGCATCGTCTTGATCTGATCCGGAAACCGTCTAATGCAAAGGCCACGAATCCCCGCCCTCGTATCGGCAGGGCCAGCCACCAAGGCCGATTCGATGTCCTGCTCCGACGTCATCCGCCAGGCCTTCCCCTCTGCCTCCAACCCCAGGAAGAGCCCGCGCTCGGGGTTTACATTATGGTACTCCAAATCCAAACTCGCCAGCCAGGGATCATCCCAGCCAATTTTCTCGTCCTGCATAAAGGTTTCCAAGAGCCAGAGCTTGGTCACCCAATCGAGCTTCCCGACCAGTTGCCGCCGATCGCCGGTCAGCAGCCGTAACGTAGCGGCCCATTCGTGAAGAATCCAATCGGTCTCCGCGTCAGCCCCGGCTAAATGTTTCTCGGCCGCGCGATAATACTCTTCTTGAATATCGAGGCCCGTGATGGTGCTGCCGTTCTTCTGCCGAACCGTGGCCTTCAGATCCTGATCGCGAGACAGCTGCTTCACCGCCGTGACAGCATGTTCCAACTCAAGAGCCGGAGCAGCCCCGCGCGCGATCAACTCCAGTGCCAATTGCGTCGTCCCGACTTTCAAGGCCGTGGCGTATTCGCACATATTGGCATCGCCGATAATGAGATGGAGCCGCCGATATTTTGCCCGCACCGCATGCGGCTCGTCCCTCGTATTCAGAATCGGCCGGTTGTGCATCGTATCGACGCTCAAATCCGTCTCCATGAAATCAGCCCGCTGGGAGAGCTGATAGTGGCCCGGCACGAACCCGCTCTCTTGACCCTCCACGCCGACCTTGCCGGCTCCCGCAATGATCTGCCGGCTGACCAAGAACGGCAACAGCCCCGCCGTCAGCGCAGGGAAGGGAATCGAGCGTGAAACGAGATAGTTGTCGTGGCAGCCGTAACTGTGTCCGTGGAAATCCGTGTTGTTCTTATAGAGCTGCACCGGGGTCCCGCCAAGCACCTGGTTACGGCGCTCCGCCGCCCGCTGTGCGATGCGCTCCCCGGCCCGATCATGGGCGAGAAGATCCTTCAGCGTCCGGCATTCAGGCGTGGAATATTCAGGATGCGTATGGTCGTTGTAGAAGCGGGCGCCGTTCGGAAGGACCAGATCGCTCTTCATCTCATGAAACGAAAAAGGCCGATGGGCATCGACCTTGGCAAACTCGTCTTCTTCTTTGTCTTGCTGGAGGCCGGAGACCCGGAACCCCCTCGCATCCTCGTGCGGATCTTCACCGCCATAGTCCCAGCGCCGTTCGAACGAGGCCGTCAAATGGGCCCGCACCAGCTCCATCGACTCCACGACCGGATCGACATCATCCAGGTCTTCCCTGGTGATCCCATACTCTGTTTCGATGCCAAATAGACGCATTGTCAAATTGTCATCAAGTCGAAAGTCTTCACGTCAGAAAATGCCGAATTCAGACTTGATGACTTTACGACCTTAGAACTCAAGCCTCTATATAATCTGTCCTATCAATTTCTCTTCGGACTGCCGCCCTCTCCGGAACGAGGAGACTCCGACGACCTGCTCCGGATGGTGATCGAGGAGCTTCAACCATTCTTCCGCCGCATCGTCGGGCGGCAACATCTCGCCCTCCCGGAACTCTGCATGCACGGAGTTGACCAGATCGTCCAAGGTCATCCCGCCTGGCTCATCCACGCCGGACGCAATCATCCGATCGATCGCCTGTTCCTTCGCCCGTTGCACGATCGAAGACAGGATCGCGCCGCTGATCAGATCGCCCCGATAGAGCACTTTATTTTGTCCGCTCCGGAGCCTGATCGACAGAAGCCGATTCTCGTCGACGCGCGAGAAGATCGCGGAGAGCGCATGGTCGATGAGGTCGACGCAGGATTTCTTCCGGTCCCCGCCATGCTGGTCGATCCATTGCCGATCCAGAGGCAGATCATCCGTCAGATACACGTTCAAAATCGCTGCCGCCGAATCGCGATTGGGACGGCTCACTTTAATCTTGCGATCGATGCGCCCTGGCCGGAGCACAGCCGGATCGATCAGATCCGGCCTGTTCGAAGCCAGAATGATCACCACATCCTGCAGCGACTCGATCCCGTCCATCTCGGAACAGAACATCGGCACGAGGGTGCTGGAGATATTGAAGGAACGAGAGGCCCGTCTCGTGCCGAGCACCGACTCCGCCTCGTCGATGAAAATAAATGGCAGAGCCCCTTCCTTCCGGCGAGCGCGGGCCTGGGCGAAGAGATCCCGGACCATCCGCTCCGATTCCCCCAACCACATATTCAGAATCTCCGGCCCCTTGATATGGAGGAAGGCCCCGCGAGTCACCGCCGGCTTATCACCCTTCGCACCGGCCGTACGCTGGCTCGCCTCCCCCACCAGCTTGGCAAGGCTGGCGGCTGCCGCCTGTCCGATCAAAGTTTTTCCGCAGCCTGGCGGTCCATAGAGCAGGAAGCCCTTCGGCTGAGTAAACTTGAAGCGTTGAAACGTGTCCGCATGGAGCAGGGGATACTCGATCGCCTTTTTAATGGCCGCAATCGCCTCCGTTTGCCCGCCGATCTGCTCCCACGTCACGGTGGGAACCTCGTCGAGGAGGTGGGACTTGGACTTTTTGTCCTCCAACTTCTCGATTGCCACATGAAGGCTGGGCTCGATCCGCACCTCATCGCCTGCCTTCAGGTCCACGCCGACCAGATCGCTCGATCGCTGGAGGATCAGGACCTGCCGCCCCATCTCCTGCTCGAAGCGAAGCCGCCCATCGCCCAGGGCTTCCGCCACCTTCAGCACGGGCCCATTCCGGTCATAGCCCAAAATCTTAATGACCGCATACGCTTCGTTGACCAGAATCTGGGCGCCGATCTTGAGTTCGGCTGCCTGCACCCTGGGATCGACGCTGGCATAGAACTCAGCCCCCCCCACCAGGATCCTGGCGAGGCCTTCACCGGGCACATCGAGCAGGGTGCCGACCCGGTTGGCCGGCGCGATGAGTTTCGCAATGACGTCAGCGGCTTTTTTGAATTCGACTTCCCGCTGCAGTTGCGCCGCTTGTCCGAGAGTCACGGCATGGCGCAGTTTGTAGAGGATCTTCTGTCGAGGGTCGCTCTCGGGGAATGAGGCGAGACATTCTTCAATCAGCTCAAGCGGGTCGGGCCCCGTGCGCATCGATGGATTCGCAGCGTCCTCCGTCTTCCCCTTGAATTCCGGATCCTGTGGTTCAGTAGGTCGGCGATCACTCATCGGTGGTCCTCCATGCGGAACAGATGAACGATCCTAGCATAGCGCCGCCGCGGATTGCCGCTTATCGTAACCCCTCAATTGACGGCCTGGAGGGTCACGGATACCCGTTCCCGGCGGGTCCCCCGTAAGATATCGACCGTAACCTGATCGTTGACCTTGTGGTGCTCCATCACATCCATCAGCTCGTCCAACGTCCCGACTGGCTTGCCATCGACTGCCGTGATGATGTCACCCAATTCCACCCGGCCGGTAGCGGTCTCGCGCGCGCCCCTCAACCCCGCCTGCTCCGCCCCGCTGCCACGCGACACCTTGCCGATAATCAGCCCCTTGATCCCCCACCGCTTGGCCATCGCATCGGGAATGAGCGAGACCCCGAGCCCCGGACGGATGAGCTTCCCGTACTTGATCAACTCCGGGACGATGCGGTTGACCGTGTCCACCGGCACAGCAAAGCCGATGCCCGCGAAGGCCCCGCTGGGACTCATAATCTGCGTATTCACGCCGATCAAACGGCCGGCGCTATCGAGCAGCGGCCCGCCTGAATTTCCAGGATTGATGGCGGCATCGGTCTGAATGACCCCTTCGATCGTGCGGTTCGACAAGGACTTGATCGTCCGCCCCAACGCGCTCACCACGCCGGTCGTCAACGTATGGTCGAGGCCGAATGGATTCCCGATCGCCAAGACTTTCTGCCCGACATGCAGATCCTGCGAGGTCCCGACCGCGATGGGCGAGAGCGCCTCTTCCTGCGCGCGAATCTGCAGCACCGCCAGATCGTGATCGGGATCGGCGCCGATGAGCGTCGCCTTATGCTCCGTCCGGTCCGCCAGCGTGACGGTGATCGAGTTCGCCCCGTAGACGACATGAAAATTGGTGACGATATGCCCCTGCTTGTTCCAGACGAATCCCGATCCGGACCCTTGCGGGACTTCGAAGAGATTGAACGACCAGGGGTCCCGCTGAATCGCGGTGTTCGCGATGAAGACCACGGATTTTGTCGCCCGCTCGAACACGGCCATCGTCGCCCGTTCATCCGCGCCCAGCTCAACAGGCGAAGGAGTCACGACGCGCGGCTTCCCTTCAGGTCCGTCGTAGGCCCCGCCCAGCGGCTTCCCCCACTCCGCCTGCGACAAGACAGGCCAGAGACTTACGAGCAAGAGTCCCGCCGACACGAGAGTCAAAACTGGTCCGACTCGCCGCTTCATCGCGATCATTCACCCATGATTTGGATAATGAGTTCCCTGGTCCTGGCTCTGGTGTCGAAATCGACGACGACGACCTGCTGCCAGGTCCCCAGCAGCATCGCTCCGTCCAGGAAGGGAATGGTGACAGAAGGCCCCTGCAGCTGACCTCGCAAGTGGCTGTGGCCGTTGTCTTCACCGGCATTCCTCGCATTATGCTGCCAGGCAGGATCGGCCGGCACGGCCCGCTCCCAAAATGTTTTCGTATCGGCCCTGATGCCCGGCTCATCTTCGATGATCATCACCGATGCGGTCGTGTGCTTGATGAACACCGTCACGATCCCTGCCATCAGCTTGGCGCCGGCCAGCGCATCGGCCACGGACTTCGTGATATTTTCGACCTGCGTGTTCCCCTGCATAGCGAGACGCACCGACACAGTCTTCACCGCCATCTTATGACTCCATCGCTCGGAGGGCTCGGCGTTCGGCGCTCGTGAACGCACAGCCGCGCGCCTCCTCCAGAATGACATCGAACTCGCCTTGGGCCGTCAACCGTCGCAAGGCTCCCATCACCGCGCTACTCAAAATGCCGTCCTGCTGCAGCGTCTCCAAATAGGCAAAGGCATCGACCAGGGTTTCCTTCTTCCGCACATAGTAGTCCCGCCCACGACGCTGATTGCTGTAGGCTTCAAACTGTTCGCAGGCGACGAGAATCTCCGCCAACTGCTTGACCCAGGGCTTCGCCGAGGCCAGCTTCTCCGGATAATAATAATAGAGCATCACCTGCTGCATCCAGGGCTCCCAGGTCACCCCCATCTTCTTGATGAGAGGGCGAACCGTCCGTAACCGGCGGGCCAGCCGGCGCGAATAACCCAGCCGCATCTCGACCTGTTCCTTCGCCCAGGTGGTCATCGCAATGCCATCGGCCTCAAGATCGTTTCGATAACAGCGGAGAAAGGCCTCCGTCTCGCGTCCGTACGTCGTGTATTGATGGACGGCTCTCCATTCCCGCGGCCTCGTCGGAATCCCGCGCTCCTTGGCCCAGGACCAGATCTTCCCGAAAAGCCGGCGATCGAGTCCGGCACGACCCAAGTCATGCAAGAGACAGGCGATCTGATACTGGCGGACCAATTTGGCTCCGTGGCCCAGCGCCGCAGCCACTGCTGCGCACATGCGCGCAGTCCGCACCGCATGAGGCCGGTCATAGCCGCGAATGATCCGGCCGGGATGAGCAGGGTGCGGGTAATCGTAGAGCCGCATGAGTCGGGACAGGAGCGCACGGGAAACCAGCAGCGGGGCACGTGTGGGGGAAGATCGCATCATGAGTTGGACGGCATGAAGGCCTACGGGTGACGGATACAGCCGCGAGGAGAATATCGTTCGATGAAACGGGGTGTCAAGGCAAGCCGCGCGCCAACGCTCGATGAACGGCGTGATCTCTGCTATGCTCGGACCGAACGGAGCAGAGAAACGCTCTCCTCGTTCACAAGGGTCTACTGACAGAAAAAGAAGAGCGGAGGGCCATCGACCATGACCGATTCCACGTGCAAGGCCTGCCGGGGCAGCTGGCCCAAAGAAGACCATTTCATCGCCGATCTGGGCCTCTCCAAGGCCTATCTGCATGACGATCAATTCTTCCCCGGCTGGACCGTCATCGTCTTCAAACGCCACGCCACCGAGCTCTTTCATCTGGCTCCCACGGAGCGGATTCAGCTGATGGAGGAAGTCAGCCTCGTCGCCAAAACCCTGGCCCAGGTCTATGGGGCCAAGAAGATCAACTACGAACTCCTCGGCAACCAACTCCCCCATATCCACTGGCATGTCATTCCCAGACTAGCCAGCGACCGAGCCCCGCTGGAACCAGTGTGGCGCATCCAGCATGAGGCGATGGCCTTGGCAGCAGCCGACTTGCAGCAGCAGATTCAACAGATCCAGAAACAGCTCCACTCCTGATTGACCCACACATGGGTACAACAGAACAACGCTCCCGCAGGATGCTGCCATGGTGACGAGCGAGAATGTTCCGGTGAGAGGCTCAGTCCCCGTATGAGACCTGAACGGATTCCCAGAAATGTGTGGGTGGCCGGATGGGTCAGCTTCCTCATGGATGTCAGTTCGGAGATGGTCTATCCCCTCGTCCCTCTGTTCCTCTCCTCGACGTTCGGTGCGAGCAAATCGATCATCGGGCTGATTGAAGGGATCGCGGAAGCCTCGGCCAGTGCTCTAAAACTCTTTTCCGGCGTCCTGGCCGATCGGTTCGGACGGCACAAGCTGCTGATGGGGCTTGGCTACGGAATTTCGACCCTGTCCCGCCCGGCATTGGCACTGGCGGCTGGCTGGGGACTCGTACTGACCTCCCGGTTTGTCGACCGGGTCGGGAAGGGAATCCGCACCGCGCCGCGCGATGCCATCATCGCGTCCTCCACTCCTCCCGCGCAGCTCGGCGCCTCCTTCGGCTTGCATCGAGCCATGGACGCGGCAGGGGCTGTCGTGGGGCCGGCCATCGCGATCCTCATCCTGGCCCTCTGGGAAGCCAACTACCGGCTAGTCTTCTGGCTGTCGATCCTGCCGGGGATTGCGGCGGTCCTCTTAATCGCCCTCTGCATCACGCCAGATCGCCGGGAGCAGAAAATCGGAAAACCCATCTCCTGGTCTCTCAAAGGATTCGACCGGCGCTTCCTGCAATTCCTGCTCGTCATCGGCCTCTTCTCACTCGGTAATTCCAGCAACGCCTTCTTGATTCTCAAAGCTCAGCAGGGAGGCATGACTCCCGCCTGGATCTCCGTCGTCTATCTCCTGTTCAACGTGGCCTACGCCCTCCTCTCGATCCCCGGCGGCCTGCTTAGCGATCGGTTCGGCAGACCCTGGGTCATCATCGGAGGATTTAGCCTCTCCGCCTTGGTCTATGCAGGATTCGCCATGGCTGACAATCCCTGGCCCATTGCGGCCCTGTTCGTGCTCTATGGCTGTTATATGGGCGTGACCGATGGAGTGCAGCGGGCCTACCTCGCCACGCTGGTCTCGGAGCAGCACATGGCCACAGGATTCGGCCTCTATCACATGGTGGTGGGGCTCGCGATTCTCCCGGCCAGCCTGCTGGCGGGAT